>NZ_OY781470.1:2486528-2797344 GCF_963676935.1 Halarcobacter sp. | reverse complement strand
TACCATATTTCTGAATTAAGTTAGGTACATGAGTTATACCTTGGTTTGCCATATCAAATATTGATTTTTCTACACCATCTTGTTTTAATATCTTTGGTACATTTGCATCAGCCGTTAATTGATTACTTAAGTCATAATATTTTTTATTTTGTTTTTCTTCATTCATTTTTATAACAGCTTCTGCTAGATAAAAATCCTTTTCATTATCTATATCAATCATTCCGGCACCTTTAATTGTATAGTAACCAATCTTCCCGTTCCCACCGTAAACTGCACAGCCATTTTTTTTCATATTTTCTTTAAATTTTTGAGTATCCCACGCCATAATTGATGAGGTAAATATTTTTACAGGGGTTAACTCTTGAGAAGGAGGCATTTGTTTAAGTGGATCAAAGTTTAAGGGTATATCATTAAAAAGTCCTTCAATTTGTTCATCTTTTACAGTATGAACTGTTTTATAATCTCCATTTATAAACATTTTTACAACACCTTCTATATCTTCCGGTGTTGTAAATGGTGAAGTAGGGTTTACTTGAACTAGAATATCACATTCTACATTATTTATAAAATCAAGACTGAAATCATCATTCGTAGCACTATTTGAAGCTAATTCATTAGGTCGTTTATAAAACTTTATTCCTATATCTGTTGCAATTCTTTCAAAAATTTCAGATTCAGAATTTATATATATTTCATCAAAAATATTTGTTTTTTTACAAGATTCTCCTACCCATTGGGTTAAAACTTTATTTCCTAATAATCTTAAATTTTTTTTAGGTATTCTTTGGCTTCCCAATCGTGCAGGTATCATTGCTACAATTTTTTTCCCATTAATCATTAAGTAATTCCTTTATATGTTTTATTGCACTTACTCCCATTGCTAAAGTAGACTCTTTTGAGTTGCCGCCAATATGAGGAGTACAAATAAGATTTTCTAGAGATAAAAGCTCTTTATCGCTAGGTGGCTCTTGGTCATAAACATCGATTGCGGCTCCAGCTATTATATTATTTTGTAAAGCATATTTTAAATCAGTAAGGTTAACTAAGTCACCTCTAGCTGTATTTATAAGGAAAGATGTTTGTTTCATCATTTGTAGAGTATTCTTATTAATCAAATTTGTTGTCATTTTATCTAATGGAATATGTAAGGTAATAATATCACTTTGTCTAAATATTTCTTCTTTTGTAGATTCTATAAGATTATTCTTTTTATAATAATCATTTTGTTCAATAATATCATTAACTAGAATTTTACAGTTAAATACATTAAGTATTTTTATTAGTTCTTTTCCAATATTCCCTATACCAATAATACCTATTGTTTTACCATATAAATTACATCCTCCATTTTTATCCCAAATTGATTCTGATAACTTATTGGAAGTTGTATATAAGTTTCTAATTAACATTAACATAAATCCTAGTGTCATTTCAGCTACACTTCTTTTATTTACTCCTGCCGTCCATCCAATTTTAATATTTTTTTCTTTACAGTATTTTATATCTATATTGTCTAGTCCTACACCAAATTTTGCTATAACTTTTAATTTAGGTAAATTATCTACTACATTTCTATTTATATCTTCTAATGCAACTATCGCTCCATCACAATCTTCTAAGAAGTCAATAACTTCTTTTTCTGTTAATTTTCTTGTCCCATGATTAAGTTTTATATCTTTAAAATATTTTCTTAATTCACTTATTAAAATTTCATTCTTACTAAATGCTTTAGACGTAACTGCTATTTTCATCTATTATTATCCTAACAATTGATATAAACTAATGTCCCATGAACAATTGTTTGAGAATCTAATTTAAAGTGATTAAAATATTTTTTCAATTCATTTGAAATTTCATAGGTATTTATATCAGTAAAATTTCTATTTCTACAATCTTCAATATCTGTATTTGGCAAATGAAGTATTGCTTGTCCACTTAGTTTCAAGATTCTAGAAATTTCTTTTATATAGTCAAAAATGTATTTTTTCTCTACTCTAACTAGGGTATCCATACAAAAGACTAAATCAATACTGTTATTTTTAATACCATTTAATTCATTACCTTTAGAGATATAAAATTTAAATTTATTAGCTCTTTCGGAGAATCTTTTTTTTATTACATCTATAAAATACTTATTAATATCAACACAATATATTATTTTTGCCTCAAGCATAAACTTAGTCCATTTGCCACTTAATGTTCCAATTTCAAGGATAGAAGTATTTTTATCTATAAGGCTATTTAATTTATTTAAGATATTTAAATAGTTACCTAAAGGGTCATTCATATTTGTTGGATTGCCCCAATCATAACCACATTCTTCTATAGCGTTATTTAAGTCATATTTTTTTAGATGATTTTCCCAATACCATCTTTGTGTTTGTAAATAGTTTGTATTTAATTTTGGGATAGTTTTATAACCTTTAAATGAATTAAAATCTATGTAAGTAAAGTTGTCATTTTCATAATTAATTATAAATTTTCTACCTCTTTTCAATGAATTTGCTATTTCTTCATAATAATTTGGACTAAAAATTAAAATGATATCTTCATCTTCTATAGTATTTTTATTTACAATATCAGAATCTTTTTTATATGAATCTATAAAACCTATAAAATTATGTCCACTGGTTACTAGTAGATATTTTAAATATTCATTAAATTGTGTTTTAGGAGTTATAAATATTTTTTTGTTATAAAATTTTTCAAACATTGTTATTTTAGTCCTAAGATTTTTATAAGTTCATCTAGAGTTTTATTAAATTCTTCAAATGTTAAATTATCTATTTTTGTTGCTCTAATATCATTATCTATAGGTATAATAATTGTTAAATCTTTACCAATTCTTTTTTTATCATTTTTCATAGATTCTAATAAAACTTTTGGGTTGAAATAAGTATCTTTGAGTTTAATTGGTATGTTTGGTAAAAATAGCTTTTTATTAAGTTTATTAAAAATATTTTTGCTTATTAAGCCTCTATTAAAAGAGATAATATTAGCAAAAATCATACCTATTGTTACGGCAATTCCATGGGGAATTTTATATGAAGAACTATTTTCTAGTGCATGTCCAAAACAATGACCATAGTTAAAAAGATTTCTTTTCCCTATATCAAATTCATCTTCATCAATATATGCTTTTTTGATTTTCATAGTATTGAAAATAGTCTTTAAAATATTTTTGTCATTTTTTAAATCTTCAATTGTTTTGATTATTGAATCGATTTTTTTAGGATAAGATTCTTCTAAAAGAGCGAACTTTATAACCTCTCCTATCCCACTAAAAAAATCTTTTTTTGTTAATGTTTTTAAAAAAATAGGTGCTATATATATTGTGTTTGGAGGATAAAAACCACCTAAAATATTTTTATAAGTTTCAAAATTTAGTGATGTTTTACTTCCAATAGAACTATCTGCTTGGGCTAAAAAAGTAGTAGGGATAAAAATCCAATGGATCCCTCTATATAATGTTGATGCAACAAAACCTGTTACATCTTGAGTTATCCCTCCCCCAATTGATATGAGGGTAATATTTCTTTTTTCATCAAATTTTGCTAAGAATTTATACATATTTTGTACACTTTCTAGAGTTTTTTTCTCTTCAATGGCATCAAAAATATAAAGTCTATTTTCTTGGATTTTAGTAAAATATTGTTTATATAAATTATAAATATTTTTATCAATAATAAATACTTTCTTTTTTATATCTATTAATTTATTAATAAATTCCAAGTCGTTCTTAAATTTCACTTCATAGTTATGAATATTGGAGTTTAATATTAATTTTTTCATGACGTGAATCCTCCGTCAATAATTAAAGTTTGTCCCGTTATATAACTATTATCATCACTAATTAAAAATTTAATTGCTTTTGCTATCTCTCTTGGTTTGGCTAGTCTTTTAAGTGGAATTTGATTTTGAATATCTAATAATTCAGTTTCAGATAAACTTTGCATAGTTAAATCAGTTGCAGTAAATCCTGGACATACAGCATTTACTAAGATATTGTATTCCCCAAGTTCTTTTGAGAGTGCTTTTGTTTGACCAATTATACCAAATTTAGTACCACTGTATAAAGTTCGCTTCTCTTTACTTTTTACTCCCCAAATGGAGCTAATATTTATAATTTTACCAAAATTATTTTTTTTCATATTTGGTATAACTTTTTGAATTAATTTTAAAGGGGCAATCAAATTTATTTGATTTATCTTTTCAATATCATTATCTAAAATTGATTCAATATCTTTTATAATATTAATACCCGCACTATTTATTAATATATCAATTTTTTTGTCACTTTCAAAGTAGGTTTCAATTGATTTTAAAGATGATAAATTAAGTTGTTCTCTTGTTGGTGCAATAACTTCATAGTTATTTTTAAGCTCCTCAAAAATCGCTTTTCCTATTCCTCTACTTCCGCCTGTTAATAAAACTCTTTTCATTTATAGAATCCACTTTTATTATAAATTGTTTCTACTAAATTAAGTACTCTATATGCTTCTTGGCTTGTACCATGAATAATATCTTTTTTATTTAATATTCCATCGATAAACTCTTCAAGTTCTAATTTCCATGAATCATCATTTTCAAACCAAGTTATACTCTCTTTTGGTTTGCCCATTGCATGTGTAATATCTTCAAACTCTCTTCTCCCTACAATCAGGGTTTCTGGAGCATAAGATCTGGAATTTGATAGTATGCCATCAAGATTAATATAGCCCTCTTCAAAGCATAATTCTAATAAAAACTTATGTCTCCATTGAGTTGCACTAGAATGCATAGTTGCAATTATATTATCTTTTTTTAAAGTTATAAAAGCATTATCTTCAACTTCAATATCCCAATATGAATTATCTAAGGTAGCATTTAATACATCAAAAGTACTATTTGTAAAGTAGCAGATTAAATCAAGCATATGAATTCCTTGATCTAAAAGAATTCCTCCACCAGAGTATTTTTTATAGTTTCTCCAGTTTTTATGGTAATCTATACTTCCAGCTTTTCCATAAACTCCTCTTATTGATAAAAGTTTACCAAACTTTTTGGAATCAATTAATTTTTTAGCTTCAATAACAGAGTAATGTAATCTATGATTAAATCCATATTTTAAAATTAAATTGCTATTTTTTTCAACATCAATAACTTCTTTTAATTCTTCACAAGTATGAGCAGGGGGCTTTTCACAAAATACATGAATATTTTTTTGCAAAGCTTTTATTGTATATGGTTTTGCTACATTATTATAAGCACATATGAATATTGCATCCAGTTTTTGTTCTAATAGTTCTTCATAGCTTTTACATATTATGGCATCTGTATAAAGTTTATTGCTAACTTCACCAATTTGTTCATAAATAGCTACTAGTTTAGTATTTGGATTTTTTAATATTTCATCAGCTCGAATTTGACCCATTTTACCAAAACCAGCTATCCCTATTCTTAACATAAATTATTCCATTGTATAATTTGATTTGGAATTTGGCTTTAAAGAGATATAATAAGAAAAAATAATATGATCTAAAATCATGTGAATATCTTCAACTAATCCATATTCACCTTTATCTGTTTGCACATGGAACTTAATGTCTGATAAGTTTTTTAATTCTCCACCATCAAAGCCAGTCATGCTGATAATTGTTGAACCCTTTTGTTTAGCATATTTTACAGCTTTTAAAATATTTGGACTATTTCCACTACATGAAATAGCTATTAGTAAATCATCTTTGTTTATTTTATTCTTAATTTGAGCATAAAAAATATTTTCATAGCCTATATCATTAGCAATTGCTGTACATACTGATGGATTATCACTTAAGCTTTCAACATTAAAGTTTCTTATTTCTCTAAGTTTTAAACCAACATCTAGATCATTTGCCATGTGTGAAGCAGTTGCAGCACTTCCTCCATTTCCAATTATATAAATTTTCGAACTTTTTTGCAGAGTGTATTCTAATGACTCAACTATTTTTACTATACTTTTTTGATCAATTTGATTTAGTAAATTTATTAATGAGTTTGTGTAATTATTTATAAATTTTTCCATTATTGCTTAACCTGAGTTTTATTAAAATAAAGTATTATATCATATAGTAATGGTAGTGAAGATTAAATTGAGTGAAATATGTTAATTAAAAATTTAAATTTGAAAAATAAAAAAGTATATTTAGCACCCAAAAATATCAATTCAAAATATATGGAATCATATATTAAATTGAAAGGTGCAAATTTTTTATCATATATTGATAATTTCTCAAATGACTGTGATGTTGTTAGTGCAAAAGATATAAGTGAACATGATTTAATAATTATTGTTAAAACAAAGTATTTAAGAGAAATTTTAAAAAGTATAAATTCAAATAAAATATTTGTTTTAATTAATAGTGAAAATGGCATTTATAATCCTAAGTATTATGATATTTTAAGTATTCTATGCAAAGATAGAATTAGTAAAATTTTATTTAAAATTAAAGTGTTAATCAACTTTTTACCTTTATCAAGAAATTATTTTAATATTAAAAAATTTCAAAAAACACACAAAAGAATATTTATAGTAGGTAACGGCCCAAGTTTAAATGTTCATGATCTAGAAAAGCTTAAAATGGAAACTACAATTGCTGCAAATAAAATATTTTTAGCTTTTCAGAATACATCCTGGAGACCAACTTATTATACAATCGAAGACCCATTAGACTTAAAAGAATATTATGATAGCTTAAGTGAATTTGAATTAGGTCAAAAGTTTTTTCCTTTTACCACGATTAGTAAAAAATTAAAGAATAGTTTATATTATAAACAATTGACATTAAATAATTACAAAAATGTTAAGATTTCAAATAATCCTATCTCTGGATTTTATAGTGGTGAGAGTGTAGTTTTTACAATGTTTCAGTTTGCTATGTTCTTAAAAGCTAAAGAAATTTACTTAATAGGATTTGATCATAATTATATTTTTCCAACAAAAAATTCTGATGCATTATACAAAGTATCATGTGGAGAGCAAAATCATTTTCATAAAGATTATAGAAAGAAAGGAGATTTGTGGGCTGAGCCAAGAATTGATAATATAACATATCAATTTGAGATAATTAATGACTATGCAAAAAGTAATAATGTAAGAATTTTTAATGCCACTAGAGGGGGTAGTCTTGAAGTATTTCCTAGAGTAGATTTTGAAAATATTGTTAATCAATAAAAAATTATTATTTTGAGATAACAATCTAATTCTGAAAAGTAATTTTAATTAAAAGATTTCTCTGAAAATCAAATTATGATATTTTTTTATATGATTATTACTTAACCCAAGTTCAATAAATTTGTAATAATACAGGTCTTCAACATAATTAAAATTTTCATTTTCAAGATTAAATTTATTTTTAAAAATTTGTGTTACTGATGAATTGAATTTCTTAATATCATGGTTATTTAAATTAAATTTGTCAGGGCACGATATTATGGGGTGATTTGTGTTAATTAAGATGTTATCATAGTCGGTTAATGATAACTTAGCGTGAGGTAAATAAATATATATTACTAGAATATTTATACAATTAATTGCTATTGTAGTATTTAATACTTTTTTGTCAATAGAACTAGTTTCATTACAAATAATTATTTCAGTTTCTTTAGCTAAATCATAAATATTTGAAAGTTTAAAAGTTGTAACTTTAAAATCAAAATTTGATAAAACAATATCTAATAACTTTTTTTGTTTATTATTTATGTAAAAACATTTAATTTCTACTAGTGGAAATCTTATTTTGATTTCTCTTATATAATTCATAAATACAACATTTTTTAAGTTTTCTTCAGTCCCCAAAAAACCTATTGAATTAGGACAATATAAATCTTTAACTTCTTCTGGATCTACTTTCTCTAAACTATGTAAAAATCTATACTCATTAAATTTAGGGTTATCTTCAGATATAGTTTTTATAGGTGAGTTTACAAGTTCTTCTTCTCTACATTTAAATTGTAGTAAATGTACTTTCCCGATGTACTCTTCTGGTAATTCAAACTCAAAAGCATGATTTTTTACATCATACAGTTTTTCTATTTTTTCTATATTTTTATCTGCTTGGATTGAATCAATTCTTTTATTATCTAAATATACGTCTACGGTTTGAATATCTTCATTATCAACTTTTTTACAAAAGCCAATAAAGCTTAGATAATTGTCAACATGTATTGCACCATAGCTTTTTGCATCTTTTGCTGGTATGAGCATTGAAACTCCAATTTATTTCAAAATTTAGGAAAAATTATAACTAAATTATGATAAGTTAAACTATAAAGAATATTAGCATACAATTCTTAATATTAGATTAATATAAATCATTTATATATTTGTTAGTTGAATAACAATAAAATACTACAGAGAAAAAAAGGAAAGAGAGTGCAAAACTACTTAAAAAATAAATATACTTATATAATCGCTGAACTATCTGCAAACCATAATCAAAGTTTTCAAATAGCCAAAGATAGTATTTATGCGGCAAAAGAAGCAGGAGCTGATGCAATAAAATTTCAAACTTATACAGCTGATACAATGACATTGAATATAAAAAATAGCCATTATAGTGCCGGGAATATTTGGGATGATCAATATTTATATCAGCTTTATGAAAAAGCCTACATGCCTTGGGAATGGCAAAAAGAGTTGAAGGAATATGCCGATGAGCTTAAAATTGATTGCTTCTCTTCTCCTTTTGACTGTAGTGCGGTTGATTTTTTAGAAACTATAGATGTTCCAGTGTATAAAATAGCTTCTTATGAAATTACAGATTTACCTTTGATTGAATATACTGCTTCAAAACAAAAACCTCTTATAATTTCAACAGGTATAGCCTCTATTGAAGATATAGAAGAAGCGATAAATAGTTGTAAAAAGATGGGAAATCATAATATTTCTTTGTTAAAGTGTACAAGTTCTTATCCTGCACCTTTAGAAGATGCAAACTTAAATTCTATTAAATATTTGGAGGATAGATTCAATTTACCTGTAGGATACTCAGATCATACTTTAGGTATTACGGCACCTATTGTTGCAGTAAGTTTAGGTGCTAAAATAATAGAAAAGCATTTTATTTTAGATAAATCAATTCCTAGTGCAGATTCTTCTTTTTCTTTAGATAAAAATGAGTTAAAAAATATGGTCAACTCAATTAGAGATGTAGAAAAAATGTTGGGAGAATATAAGTTTAAATTAACAAAAAAACAAGGAGAAGGAAAATATTACAGCCGATCACTTTTTGTAGTAAAAAAAATAAAAAAAGGTGAAGTTTTTACCAGCGAAAACATCAAGTCTCTTAGACCAAATTTAGGTATAAAACCAAAATCATTAAATCAAATAATAGGGAAAAAAGCAAAAATGGATTTAGAATACGGTATGCCTTTGAGAGAAGAGTCTATAGAAGATACGAAAGAGGGATAAATGACAAAAGAAGAACAAATTCTGCAAGAAGCCTTGATAACTACTTATAAAAAAAATTTGGAGTTATTTAGTATAGTTGATCAGAGTTTATATCAAAGAATATTTTTTTTATCAAATGCAATAAATAGTGGAGAATATAAAGAAAGATATTTTTTAGAATTCATAAAAGAATCAGGTGATTTTGATATTTACGATGAGCATGAGCAAAAGTTTTTATATGATAAAAAACCAAAAGAGTGGAATAAAAGAGCAACATTAAATACAAATTTAGATACCTTGGGAACTTTTAATCTCTTTAATGCTGCTTTATATCAAAAAAATATTGTTGATTTAAGTGAAGAAGATTTTTCATTATTTTCTTTATCTAACGTTAAAACAGCTGTAGATATTCAACCTTTTAAAAAAGTTTTAAATGAGACAGACTTTAATAGAGTGAAAAAAGTAAAAAATTTTGATAAGTTTATTTTTATAGGAACTTTACTGGGGCGGCATTTTTCGTCTATTATAAAAAAGATTAATTGTAAAACAATATTTGTGTGTGAATCAAATCTAGAAATTTTTAGACTCTCTTTATTTGTCTTTGATTATACTCTTCTATTTTCTGAAAATAGAAGAGCCTATTTCTCAATAATGGATGATGAAAATGATTTTATAGAGAAATTCATGCTGTTTTTTAACTATAAAATTTCAAAAAATATCTTATTAAAATATCATACAACAGATTACAATGTAAGTAATTATTTTGATTTGATTTTAAATGCTATTTATAAATTTGACCCTTATAAGTTTAACTATAGAGCTGTTTTAGATAATATAATAAAAAGAACTTCAAAAAACAGTGAAAAATATAAGTTATTGAATTTTTCTAAAAATATTGATAATCTTTTTGAAGATAATCCTATCCTGCTTCTTGGAGCTGGGCCTTCAATGGGGAAGAATATAGAGTGGATAAAAGAGAACCAAAATAAGTTTATAATTGTTGCATTAGCTGTAACTTTAAATAAGTTAACAGTAAATAATATTATTCCTGATATAATAATATCATATGACCCCCAAGAAATTGTAAAAAATCATTTTTTAAGGGGGCCATACAGGTCTTTAATCAATGAAAAGATTAAACTTATATCCGTTTCCAGTGATGATTCTGTTTTAAATTTATTTGAAAATGATAAAAATTTATTTACTTTTGAAACTTATAGAAGTTTATTTGATAATTCAACTGCAATAACTGGAGTTAGTGTTGGTGAAGCATCTTTATTAATATCTATTCTTTTTAATGCTAAAAAAATATATATGTTAGGTCTTGATTTAGCTTTAGATCAAAAAACTGGACGTTCACATATTGATACTCATTACTCTTATATGGAGAATAGTATTGAAAAAATTTCAAAAAATAAAAGTTCTATTGAAAAAGGTAGTTATTCTTTAAGAGATGATTATATGAAAGTAAAAGGAAATTTTTTTGATAAAGTCTATACCACAAGACTATTTTATACATCATTAATAGAAATGAATCAAATAATTAAGTATTTCAAAAAAGGAGAAACTACAATATATAACTTAAGTGAAAATGGTGCATATATTGAAAAAACTATACCTTTGGAAATAAAAGATGAGAGAATAAAATGTTTACCTCAAATTAATAAAGAACATATTTTACAAAAAATAAAGAAATCATTTACGGAACTTTGTGATGAAAAGTTAAAAAGCAAAAAGAATCTGCATGCGGAAATTGATTTAATAGATAAAATACTAAATAGATTAAAAAAGTTTGAAAATACAAACATATCAAAAGTTGAACAGTTTGAGGCAGAAGTAGATTTATTGATAGATTATATAAGGGATAACTCTTTATTATTTTTATTTGAATTAACAATTAATTATCTTCTTATAATTAATAGATATATCTTTTATTGTTTTAATTTAAAAGAGTTAAAACATGAAAAATCAAAAATCAAAAAAGTTAAATATTTTTGGATAAAACAATTTGAAATGATATTAAAAGAGTATAGAAGTTATTTAATAAATATAAAGTAGAGAAAATCTCTACTTTATAAAATAAGTTAATATTTATTACTATTGTAATAATTTCAATACGTTTTGTTGTACTGTATTAGCTTGAGAAATAGCATAAGAACCTGCTTGTGCTATAATATTTTGTTTGTTGAAATTTGCTGATTCTTTAGCATAGTCAACATCTCTAATAACAGATTCAGCAGCATTTACGTTAGTTGCTTGAGTCATTAAGTTTCTAACTGCACTTTCAACTTGGTTTTGAGTAGAACCGATTTCAGATCTAAACTCATTTAGTTTTGTAATTGCACTATCAACTAATCCTTGTCCAGTTGCACCATATGAATTAAAAGTTGCACCGGCACTTACATTGTTAACAATTGAAGTCAAACCTAACCCAGAAGTATTTGATTGAATATTACCTACAGTAATAGTATCTGCAGCAGTTTCACCTACTTGGAAAGTTAGACCTGGCATTGTTCCTGTACCAGAAGAACCAGTTGAAGCTTGTAATAAAGCTGTACCGTTATAATTAGTTTGCTCAGCAATATTATTTAATTGTTCTAATAGTTTTCGAACATCATTTTTTATTGATGCGATACCATCAGTTGATGTAGTATTTGTATTTGCTTGAATCATTTTTGCTTTAATAGTATCAAGGATATTTGATTGCTCTGCCATAGATTTATCTGCAATTTGAAGTAAAGATATTGCTGAGTTACCATTATCTGCTGCTTGATTAATTGAAGTAGCTTGTGTTCTTAATTTATCAGCAATTGCTAAACCAGAAGCATCATCCGCTGCTTTATTGATTCTTAAACCTGAACTTAATTTTTCTAATGAACTTTTAAGTACATTATTTGTGTTAACTGCAGATTCTTGTGCATTTAACGATGAAACGTTTGTATTAATTCTCATAATAGATCCTTTCTATATTATGACACATTGTAAATTTTAAAAAATTTACTTCCTCTTAACATTCTTGTTTTACCAAGCATGAAGTTTTAAACTTCTCGGAAGCCATTGCTCCCTATGTTTGTAATGAAATTATGACACACCAATTCTTAAAATTAGTTTAAATTATAAAAGATAAAACATTTTATTCAAAATAAAACTTTAAGAATAGGTTGTTTAAAAAGAGAAATAACCACAGAGATTTTTAACTCTCTATGGTATGCTATTTAAGAGTAGGGTTATTGTAATAGTTTTAATACGTTTTGCTGAACATTGTTAGCTTGAGAAATAGCATAAGAACCTGCTTGTGCTATAATATTTTGTTTGTTGAAATTTGCTGATTCTTTAGCATAGTCAACATCTCTAATAACAGATTCAGCAGCTTTTACATTTGTTGATTGAGTCATTAAGTTTCTAACTGCACTTTCAACTTGGTTTTGAGTAGAACCGATTTCAGATCTAAACTCATTTAGTTTTGTAATTGCATCATCAACTAATCCTTGTGCAGTTGCACCATATGATGTAAAAGTTGCACCGGCACTTACATTGTTAACAATTGAAGTTAAACCTAACCCAGAAGTATTTGATTGAATATTACCTACAGTAATAGTATCTGCAGCAGTTTCACCTACTTGGAAAGTTAGACCTGGCATTGTTCCTGTACCAGAAGAACCAGTTGAAGCTTGTAATAAAGCTGTACCATTATAATTAGTTTGCTCAGCAATATTATTTAATTGTTCTAATAGTTTTCGGACATCACTTTTTATTGATGCAACACCATCAGTTGATGTAGTATTTGTATTTGCTTGAATCATTTTTGCTTTAATGGTATCAAGGATATTTGATTGCTCTGCCATAGATTTATCTGCAATTTGAAGTAGAGATACTGCCGAGTTACCATTATCAACTGCCTGAATAATTGAAGTAGCTTGTGTTCTTAATTTATCAGCAATTGCTAAACCAGAAGCATCATCCGCTGCTTTATTGATTTTAAGACCTGTACTTAATTTTTCTAAAGAGCTTTTTAAAGCATTATTAGTGTTTGTAGATGCTTCTTGTGCAGTAAGAGAAGAAACGTTAGTATTTATTCTCATGCTTGTTCCTTTTTTTTAATATTTTTATATATTATCTAAGCTAACTTTAAATTTTGTTTAAGAAAAGCCCAGATTCTATATGTTCTGTGTATGCAAACTGATCAAAAAGTGCGAAATTTATTATTTTATGTGTTTTAGTTAACTCTTTTAAATCTCTGTGTAAAGTTTCTGGATTACAAGAGATATAAATTATTTGATCAAAATTTTTTACTAAATTTCTTGTTGTATCATCAAGTCCAGCTCTTGGAGGATCTACAAAAATTGTATCAAAATTGTAGCTTTTTAAATCTATATCTTTTAATCTTCTAAACTCTCTTTTCCCTTCTAAAGCTTCAACAAAATCTTCCGCGCTCATACGAATAAAATCTATATTTTCTATGTTATTTAATTCACAGTTTTTTAATGCTGATTTTATAGAAGTTTTTGAAATCTCTGTAGCTAAAACTTTTCTAAATTTTTGACTTAGGGGGATTGTAAAGTTTCCTCCTCCACAATAAAGTTCACATAGGTCATTATCTTGCTTTTCAAGTTTATCTAAAACCCATTCAATCATTTTAATATTTACCCCACTATTTGGCTGTGTAAAACCACCTTCTTGGTATAAAAAATTAAAATCTTTATTTGAAATATTTAATGTTTCATTTATGAACTCATCACTGATAATTACTTTTTGTCCTCGGCTTCTTCCAATAATTTTTATATTTAATTTCTCTTCTATCTTTTTAGCTTTTTCATTCCAGTTTTCATCTAATTTTTTATGATAAATTAAAGTTACAAGCATATCATTTGTAGTTGAGTTTAAAAATTCAACCGCATATAATTTAAATCTTAATTTCTCATCTTCTTGTAAAAGTACTAATAAGTTTTCCATAATCTCTTGAATATGAGTTGTTACAATTTGACAGGAATCTATTTCTACAGAACTTTTTTCAAAACTAGTCATTGTATATGAGATAGTAGGATTCTCATTTTCATCAAAATTTTTCCATATCCTAAACTCTGCACGGTTTCTAAAGTTTTGTTCTTTACTTTTGATTATTTCAAAGTCAAAATCTATTAAATCCGAGAATCTTTCTTTTTCTCTTGAAATTTTATAATTTAATTGTTCTTCATAATTTTTATCAAATAAAGTACAGCTTCCACAAACACCAAAATATTTACATTCCATAAAAAGTCCTAATTATTATACGATTTAATCTAATATTATATTCTATTTACTATAATACCTTTATGAATGAAACTTTCCAACAACAGCTGCAGTCTTTATTGTACTGCGATTTAAAATCACTTTTTCCTCTTGCAAGAAGTATGAATAGAAAACTAAAATTTTTTGTAGGTCCCACAAACTCAGGAAAAACTTACAATGCTATGCAGGAGTTAAAAAAATCAAATAGTGGGTTATATTTAGCTCCATTAAGATTACTCGCTTTAGAAGGGTATGAAGATCTAAAAGAAAACAATATTGATGCTACTTTGATTACAGGTGAAGAGCAAATGATTCATGAAGAAGCAGCGCATGTTTGTTCTACTATTGAGATGCTGGACTTTAATTTAGATGTTGATTTAGCGATTATAGACGAAGTTCAAATGTTAGAAGATGAAGATAGAGGTTGGGCTTGGGTAAATGCGATTATTGGAGTGCCAGCTAAAACTGTTATTATGACTGGAAGTGTAAATGCACTTGATGCAGTAAAAAAAATAGCACAATATTTAGGTGAAGAGTTAGAGATAGTAAAACATAAAAGAAAAACTCCTTTAAAAACAATGGCTAGACATACCTCTTTAGAAAATCTTGAAGAGGGTACGGCTCTTATTGCATTTTCTCGGTCAGATGTTTTAAAATTAAAACAAAGACTTCAAAAAAAATATAAGGTTTCAGTAATCTATGGAAACCTCTCTCCAGAAGTTAGACGTGATGAAGCAAAAAGGTTTAGAGAAAAGAAAAGTGATATTTTAATTGCAACAGATGCAATTGCCATGGGACTTAACCTTCCTATTAAAAATCTACTTTTCACAACAGATACAAAATTTGATGGTAAAAGTAGAAGAAAATTAACTGTTAATGAAATTGTACAAATTGCAGGGCGTGCAGGAAGGTATGGTCATCACCAAGTTGGATTTTTAGGTGCAACAAGAAGAGATGTTTTAAATTATATTAAAGAGGAGTTTGAACAACCGATTCGAACAATCAAACCTCCTTACAGTGTAAAAATGAGTAATGAACAATTATTAGATTTAGCCTCACATATAAAAACAAACTCTATAACAAGAATTTTGAGTTATTTTAATAAAAATATGAAATTTAATGGTCCTTTTAAAGCAGCTAATATCTCATCAATGATTGAAACATCAGTTATAATAGATAAAAGAGATAAGTTAAGTTTAGAAGAAAAATATCTACTTTCACAAGCTCCAATTACTATGAAATCAACAATTATTTTGCAAGCTTTTGAGGCTTATGTTGCTGCAATTATAAAAAAAAGAGTATGTAGATATAAGCCATCTATTACTTTGCCTAAAAAAGCTATTACCCAAAAAGATTTATTGTTAGTTGAAGATGAGGTGAAAAAAATATCTTTATATTTATGGTTATCTTATAAGTTTCCTGATATCTTTCCAGATTATAATAAAGCTGTTATTTTAAGAAATAGTTTTAACTCTTTTATAGAAAAGTCTTTAAAGATGAATTTAAAATTAGAAAGACCTAAATACAAATCAGATAATTATTTTAATCAAAAAAGAAGACCTAGGCGAAGAGATTAATTAACTTTTTTTTGGTATAATCTTAGAATTGACTAGTTTTAGGGGTTTTTGATGTTAGGTATATTCAAAAGTGATGGAGCTGAAGCGCTTCAAAAAGAGCTATTGAAAAATTATATAGATGAAAAGAAGATACAAGCTCTTATTGATAGTGGAGTAAATATAAATAGAAGAGATGCAAAAGGTAGAACTCTTTTATTTGATTTAGCTGCAAAAAGAAGAATAGAATCTATTAAAATGCTCATTAAAAATGGTATTGATGTAAATGCAGAAGATAATTATGGAAAGACTGTTTTAACAGAAGCCGTTGATAAAATTGATGGAATGATGATTAGGTTTTTATTGGAAAATGGGGCTTCAATAAATCATATAAACTCATCAGGTAGAACAGTTATGCATGATGCAGCTCTAGAAGAAAATGAAAAAGTCTTCAAAATATTAATGACTCAAAATCCCGATTTAACAATTACTGACCATTATGGGAAAACAGTACTTTTTGATGCTGTTGAGGGTGGAAATTTAGAAATAATAAAAGAGATAATCAATAATATCGATGATATTAATGTAGTTGATAACAATGGACAATCTGCACTATTTTATGCTGTATTAAAAGAAGACCCAGATGTAGCAAAATTTTTGATTTCAAATGGTATTGATGTAAATATTTTAGATAAAAAAAGACAAAATGTTTTATTTAATGCAGTTGTTTTAGGAGCACAAAATCTAAGTATTATTGAACTTTTACTTGAAAAAGGCGTTAAGTTAAATATAAAAGATTATGCAGAAAAAACTTTATTAGATGAAATTTTAAAAATATTATCAATAGTAAAAGATCCAGATGCAAAAGTTGATGGAAAATATAAGTTGGTTAGAGAAGAGAGAAACTACTTAAAACTAACAGGTATTTTAATCGATTTAGGTTTAGCAATTGATAGGGTTGATGAAAATGGCAAAACAGTACTTTATAAAGAGGTTGAGAGAGATAACTACGACACAATTGATTTTTTAATAGCTTCTGGTGCAGATATTAATGCACAAGATAAAGAGGGGAAAACAGTTCTTTTTGATGCAGTTCTAAAAGGCGCACAAAATATGGCTATGATTGATCATCTAATTGCTCACGGAGCAGATATAGACCATAAAGATTATAGTGAGAGAACAGTTATTGATGATTTAGCAGAAGCTGTACTAATCACTATGAATAATAAAAAACCAAGTTCAAGAAGATTTTTTGAAATAAATGAATATGAAAACTATATTCCAATGCTTAAAAAAATGCTTTTATTTAAGCCTCGAATCAACGACCAAAGAACTGATGGCAAAACTATAATATTTGATGTTGTTGTTGAGAACAATTTAGAACTAATTAAAGTACTTGTAAATGCGGGTGCAGATTTAAATATTATTGACAACAATAACAATACTCCCTTATCTTATATGGTGGATAAAGGATTAGAAATAACTAATCAAAAAGAAAAAGATAACTTTTTAGAGAGATTAGTATTTATTCTTAAATATAGAGTTGATGTAAATACAATTGATAATGATGGTAGAACAGTTATCCATAAAGCTGTTTTAGCAAATAATATTGAAGTAGTAGAAAAACTTTTAACAAAAAAAGTTGATTTAAATATAAAAGACAAACAAGGAAGAACGGCACTTCACCACACTCAATGGAAAGGCAATTATAAAATTGCCAGATTATTGATATCAGCTGGTGCAGATATAAATGAACCAGATTATGCAGGATTTAGTATTTTAAATTATGCTGCTATTTTAGGTCATACAAAATTAGTAGTGGTTTTAATTCTTTCAGGTGTATTAATGTATAACCATAGAAAAAAGAGTAAATCTGTAGCAAAATTCTTTAAAGAAAGAGAAGGAAATTTAGAAAAACTATTACATGCAAACATTACAGATGAAAAGATGCGAAGAGCAATAGAAGAGGTGATTGAAAACCTTAAAAAAGAGATAAATGAAGCATTGGAGAATTAAATTTATATGTTAAACAAATCAATTATTATTTTAGCAGCAGGTGCAGGAACTAGAATGAAATCAACAACACCAAAGGTGTTACATAAGATTTCAGGGAAGCCAATGTTATATTTTTCTATAAAAGAGTCATTAAAACTTAGTGATGATATTACAGTGGTTTTATACCATCAAGCTCAAAAAGTAAAAGAAGAGATTGAAAAACTTTTTAAAGAGATAAAAATAAATTTTGTAATTCAAGACCATGAAAAGTATCCTGGAACTGGTGGTGCAGTAATGGGAATTACTCCAAAATATGATAAAACATTAGTATTAAATGCAGATATGCCTTTAATTCAATCTTCAGAATTAGAAAAATTTGACTTAGATGCAACAATAGTAATGTCTGTACTAGAATTAAAAAGTGCAGATGGTTACGGTAGAGTTGTAATAGAAAATGGTAATGTCAAAAGAATTGTTGAGCAAAAAGATGCAACTGAAGAGGAATTGAAAATTAATACTGCAAATGCAGGGATATATCAATTTGAAACAAAATATCTTTTAGAAAACCTTCCAAAACTTTCAAATAACAATGCCCAAAAAGAATATTATATTACAGACTTAATAGAGATGGCAATAGAACAAGGAAAAGTTTTAAAGCCAATAGTTGTAAATGAGGAAAACTTTAAAGGGGTTAATTCAAAAATTGAATTAGCAGATGCAGAAGTTATCCATCAAAAAAGAATAAAACAACAGTTTTTAAAAGAGGGTGTTATTATGAGAATGCCTGAAACAATTTATATAGAAGAGGGTGTTTCAATAAAAGGGGAATCTATCATTGAAAATGGGGTTTCACTATTGGATAATGCAGTGATTATAAACTCTCATATAAAAACAAACTCTATTGTAGAAAACTCAACTCTTGAAGATTCTGACATTGGACCAATGGCTAGAGTTAGACCTGGAAGTAGATTAAAAAATACACATTTAGGAAACTTTGTCGAAACAAAAAAAGCCATATTAACAGGGGTAAAAGCGGGACATCTTTCTTATCTTGGAGATTGTGAAATTGATGAGGGTACAAATGTAGGTGCTGGTTGTATTACTTGTAATTATGATGGTATAAATAAACATAAAACAATAATTGGTAAAAATGTATTTATAGGTTCCGATTGTCAATTAGTAGCTCCAATAACAATTGAAGATGATGTTATACTTGCAGCAGGAACTTGTGCTACAAAAAATATTTCAAAAGGAAGTTTAGCTATAAACAGAGCACCTATTAAGTTAATAAAAAATTTTTATTATAAATTTTTTGGAAAAAGATAATGCTTTTAAAAGATAAAAATATTCTTTTAGCAGTTACAAGTTCTATTGCTATATATAAAAGTTTAGAGTTAATAAGACTTTATATAAAAGCAGGAGCAAATGTTAAAGTAATAATGACAGAAGCTTCTCAAAAATTTATTACTCCTTTAACTTTTGAAGCAATTTCTCAAAATAAAGTATTATGTGAAACTACAGAGAGTTGGGAAAAAAATCAAGAATATAATCATATTGATATTGGAAAGTGGGCAGATGTTTTTGTTATAGCTCCTGCAACTGCGAATACAATAAATAAACTTGCAAATGGAATATCAGATAATCTATTAACTCAAACAGCTTTAGCTTACCCTAGAGTTAAATTATTAGCCCCAGCAGCTAATACAAATATGTTAAAAAATCCAATCACTCAAGCAAATTTAAAATTATTAAAATTATGTAATTATGAAGTTGTTTCTTCTCAGGTAAAAGAGTTAGCGTGTAAAGATGTGGGTGATGGCGCTATGGCAGAACCTTCAGAAATATTTTATGCAACAGCAAGAGAACTTCTAAAAGATAATTATTGGATTGATAGAAAAGTTGTTTTAAGTGGTGGAGGAACAATTGAAAAGATAGATGATATACGATATATATCTAATTTTTCATCAGGGAAAATGGCTTCATCTTTAGCTTTGGCTCTTTTTCTAAAAGGAGCGGATGTTTGTCTAGTAAGTACTAGAGGATATTATAATTTACCAAAAGATATTCATATTATCCCTGTAGAATCATCGGCACAAATGTATGAGTATCTAGTTGATTCATTAAGGGTTGCGAAGAAGGGTAAATTAAGTAAAACCACTTTAATGGATAATTCAAAACAAACATTAATTGAAAAAAAACCATTTTTATTTATGGTTGCTGCAATCAGTGATTATATTCCAAATTTTCCCCAAGATGGTAAGTTAAAAAAAGAGGTTTTAGGCTCTTCGTGGAATCTTGATTTAGTTCAAAATATGGATATCTTAGCATCTTTACCAAAGGATGGAATTTTTACAGTAGGTTTTAAAGCAGAAATGGATGATACTGTAGCTTTCGATAATGCAAAAAATATGATTGAGAAAAAAAATATAGATGCAGTTTGTTTAAATATTTTAAACGATTCTTCATCTTTTGGTTCAAACACAAATGAGATAGAACTTATTTTGGAAAATAATGCCTATAGTTTAAAGGGTGAAAAACTTAATCTTTCTCTTGATATATTAGAAAAATTGCAAAAAGAGTTTAATTTAGATGACTGAAAAAAGAAATCCAGAGCATATTGCCATTATAATGGATGGAAATGGAAGATGGGCAAAGGAGCGAGGTTTAAAAAGAACTGCAGGACATGAAGAGGGTGCAAAAACTGTAAGGGAGATAACAAAATATTGTGCTAAATTGGGGATTAAGTATTTAACATTATATGCTTTTTCTACAGAAAATTGGAGTAGACCCAAACTTGAAGTTGAATATCTGATGAAGCTTTTAGATAAATATTTAAAAAGTGAACTTTCAACTTATTTGGAAAATGGGATTAAATTTAAATCAATAGGAGATATCTCAAAGTTTTCTAAATCTTTACAAAAAACTATTTTAGATGTTGAAGAAAAAACTAAAAATGGTAAAAATCTTACGCAAGTTCTAGCTTTGAATTATGGTTCTCAAGATGAAATCTTAAGAGCAATAAAAAAACTAAACGAAAAAAAACTTGAAATTACAAAAGAAAATTTTGAATCATGTCTTGATACAGCTGGAATTCCAAATGTAGATATGTTAATTAGAACTAGTGGTGAAGTACGTTTATCCAATTATCTATTGTGGCAAAATGCCTATGCAGAACTATTTTTCACAAACACCTACTGGCCAGAGTTTTCAACAAATGATTTAGATGATTTAATTAGCGATTTTAATCAAAGAGAGCGAAGATTTGGAGGTATTTAGTTTTATTTTTGGATGCTTAATGGGATCATTTTTAAATGTTTTAATTCTACGACTACCTTTAGGAAAATCAATAGTATTGCCAAGAAGTCAATGCCCAAGTTGTAATCATTTGATATACTGGTATCATAATATCCCTATAATTTCCTATTTTTTATTAAAAGGGAAGTGTGCTTATTGCAAAGATGAAATTTCAAAACAATATATTATTGTGGAGTTAATATCAGCAATTATAACTGTTTTTTTATATTTAAAACTTTCAATATCTTTTGAACTTTTATTTGCATTAATATTTTTTTATAACCTTATAGTTCTATCTTTTATAGATTTTAAATATAAAGCAGTACCTGATTATTTGTTATTAATAGCATTTGTTAGTTCGTTTTTAGTAACACCACTTTCTTTAATAGATGCATTTAAAGCAGCCTTAATGATTTCAGGAGCTTTTGTGTTATTGAATTTTTTAATAAGTTTTTATATTCAAAATATAAAAGCTAGAGTTTTAAAAGATGATTCTTTAAAAACACAGGAAGCTTTAGGGGAAGGCGATATTCCAATATTAGCTGCCATTGGTATAATACTTGGATTAAAAGCATCTTTAGTGGCTATTTTTTTATCTTCACTTTTTGCTATAATACCATCACTTTATTTTAGTTACAAGAAAAAAGATATTCAAACGCCATATATCCCATATTTAGCTTTAGGTTTAGTTGTTGAATATTTTTTAAATTTATCAAAGGTTTTTAGTTGAAATTAAAAGAGTATTTATTTAGTCAATTAGCACATACATTTTTCCCAATATTTTTTGGATTGTACTTTATCACATCAATAATTTTTTTAGTGAAGATTGCTTCATTAACTTCTGTTATTACTATGGATTTTTTTGAATTATTGAAACTATATAGTTATGTTGTTCCTACAATTGTTTTTTATACTTTACCAATAACATTTTTTATATCTATTGCAATCACTTTATCAAAACTTTCAAATGAGTACGAGTTGATTGTTGTAACTTCATTTGGTTTAAATCCAATAAATATATTAAAGATGTTTTTGCCTGTGACTTTATTTGTCTCAATCTCTTTACTTATTGTATCTTTAGGTCTTATTCCTAAAGCGCAATTTGAAAATGAAACTTTTATGGAAAAGAAAAAAAGTGAAGCAAATTTTAATATTAAAGCCTCTGAATTTGGTCAAAACTTTGGAGAATGGCTTATCTTTATAAATGAAAGAGATGATAAGATTTATAATAAAGTTAAACTATTTCAAACTCAAGATAATGAAGATCAATTTATTATTGCTGATAAAGCAGTTTTAGATAATAAAGATGGAGAGCTTAGTTTTAAACTTTTTGATGGAAAATCTTTTAATATAAAAGATGAAGAGTTTAATCAAATAGATTATTCAACAATGACTATTTTCAATAATATAAAGAATGACGAAGCCTTATATCAATTTACAGATTCATACTCTTTTTGGAAGTTTTATTTAACTAAAACAAATATAGTAACTGACGAGTTTGCATATTATATTCTTTTATCATTATTCCCTTTATTATCACTTTTTTTAACTGTTACATATGGGTATTATAACCCTAGATACGAGAAGAGTAGAGTTGTACAATGGTGTGCTTTTTATATAGTAATCTATTATTCTTTAATCAGTTTTCTAAGTAAAGAATTATATCTACATTCTATTTATATTATACCTATTGTCTGGGTGGCTTGGACTTATTACTTATATACTAAGAGTGTAAAAAAGCAGTATTAAAATGAATGCGAAATTTACAATATCTTATGATGGAACTTATTTTAAGGGGAGTCAAACACAGCCTGATGGCTCAAGTGTAGAGGATAGTATTCAGGAAACTTTTAAATCATTAAATATAGATACAAAAATCATTTTAAGTGGTAGAACCGATAAAAATGTTCATGCTTCAGGACAAGTGTTTAATTGTATACTTCCTGCTTACTGGAAGGATTTGGAAAAACTGAAAGATGTTTTAAATCGGCATCTACCTTTATCTATAAAAATAAATAGTATTAAATTTGTAAATGATGAATTTCATTCAAGGTTTCATGCTAAAAAAAGAGTTTATAGATATTTACTTTCAAAAAAAGAACCTACTGTATTTAATTCAAAATATATTTCACATACAAAAGAGTTTGATGAAGATAAAATTAAAGAAGCCATAAAATGTTTTATTGGAGTTCATGATTTCGAGTATTTTCATAAAAAAGGTAGTGATAAGGATAATACAGTTAGAGAAGTTTTTGATGCGAAGTTTTATAAATATAAAGGTATTTATGTTTTTAAATTTACTGCAAATTCATATTTGCGTTCACAAATAAGACTAATGGTTGCTGTATTAATAAAAATAGGCGAAGGAAAATTATCAATTGAAGATTTAAAACTTCAATTAAGTAGAAAAAAATTTATTCATAGAATACCTGCATCGCCTTATGGTCTGTATTTGGCTAAGGTTTTTTATTAATGTTTAAAAAAAGAAAGTTTTATAACCTTTCCGATATAAAAAAACATTTAGTATTTACACCTTTAATATTTGTATTTATAAGTGCAATAGTTTCTATAATTGTTACTACCTTTGTTTTAGAATTTAAAAAGAACAATGAAATATCCTTGGTAAAGCAAGAAGATACCTTTCAAAAAGATAAAATTTTAACTCAATTTATTGATGATATAAAGTTTAATGCAAGTGCTTCTTTTGACAGTGAAGAGATTGCTTTAAGAGAAGCGGTAATCTCTCTTTATGGTTTTATAAACTATGTAAAAGAAGATATTAAAATAGATAAAATAAGAGAAAAGATAAAAGAGATAGAAAATAATACAGATTTTGAATTTGTTTTATTTAAAAAAGATTCTGATGATATTTTGTATGGACAAGATATTATTGACTATCTTAAAACCCTTACTGGTTCAAGTCTAGAAATCAGTAACTTTAGACACCATATGTTAAGAAATATATCTTATATTGGGGTTGATAACCTTTTTTACTGGATAGATAAAGAGAAAAGAAAAATTAGATTAAGCTATTTTAAACTTTTAGATAAAAAAAATCTTTATTTAGGTGCTTTTTCAAAAATTGATGATATGAAAGAGACTACAAGAAAGGTTATTGAAAACTCTATTGTTCAAAAAAGTAAGTATTACAATGATAGTTATTTTTGGTTTTATGATTATAGTTCAGGATATGTTTTTAATTATTATAACAAGGGTAAAAAACTTAATATAGATTATATTTTAAAAAACGATACTTTAAATAGTTCAAATAAAATTTTAGAAAAATACAATAAAGATGTTCAGGATAGTTCTTCTGTTGATACATATGATTTTAGAAAATATAATTATCTTGTTTCGATAAAAAGCAATTTTTTACCAGCTAAAGTATCACAAATTAAATTCGACTATAACTCAAAGTTATCAGTATCTATTGCAGTAATTGGTTTAATCTCTTTATTTCTAATAGTTGCTTCATCTTTATTTGCAAAATTTATAAATAAAATTTTTCATAGGTACAATAAAAGACTAGAAACACGAAATATTATGTATAAAAAATGGAAAGAAAGATATGAACTTGCAATTATCGCTTCAAATGATGGTTTGTGGGATATTGATTTAAAGACTAAGCATATCTATTTTTCAAAAAAATGGTTAGATATGTTTGGTTATGAAGATGGAGACATTAATACATTAAATGAGTGGTTTGATTTAATACATAAAGATGATGTTTCTATTGTTAGACAAAAATTTGAAACCCATTTACAAGGAAAGAGTGAACATTTTATTTGTGAGTATAGAATTAAAGACAAATCAAATAAATTTAAATGGATTTTTGTAAGGGGGAAAGCCTTTGATGATAATCATCATAAAAGAATGCTTATGATGTCAATGGATATAGAACAAAGAAAAAAACTTACAAAAGAGTTACAATATGTTGATTTACTTGTTGAATATGGAAGAATAGTTATTTTTAAGTGGAAAAACGATGAAAATCTTACAGTTGAGTATTTGTCTAAATCGATTAGTTCTTATGGGTATATTGTAGAGGATTTTGAAAGTAAAAGAGTAAAATATTTTGATTTTGTTTATGAAGAAGATGTAAAAGATTTAGTTAAAGATTTAAATACTGCCATGAAAAATGATGATAAATCTTTTACTAAATTTCATAGGGTTAAAGATAAAGATGGCGAAATAAGATGGGTGTTTAATAGAACAATTTTCTTAAAAGATGATTTTGGAAATATAACTCATTTGTATGGATATGTAAATGATATAACTGAGATGAAGTTAACTGAAGAGGAATTAAAACAAAAGATTAATGAAGAGGTAGCTAAAAATATTGAAAAAGATAGAATTCTTGTTCAACAAAGTAAGCTTGCTGCAATGGGTGAAATGTTAGGAAATATTGCTCATCAATGGAGACAACCACTAAATAATATTAACCTTCTTATCCATTTTATTAGAGATAGTTATGGCACTCTTTCAAAAGAAGAGGTAAATGATATTATAAAAGATTCAAAAGTTCAAATTGATTATATGTCTCAAACTATTGATGACTTTAGAAACTTTTACCAACCAAATAAAGATAAAATAGAGTTTGATATAAAAGAAGCACTTATAGAGTGCTCTAATATAGTTGAAACTCAATTAGAAAAATATAAGGTTTTATTAAAAATTGATGGGGATAGTGTAAATATATTTAATTATAAAAATGAATTTGAACAAGTAATCTTAAATATTTTAAATAATGCAAATGATGCTGCAAAAGTAAAAAAAGAAGAGATTGAATTTGATCCAGTTATTAATATAACTATAAAAAGAAAAGATGATAGTGTAGAGATAACTCTTTCAAATAATTGTGGAGAGATACCTTCAAATATTATTGATAGAATATTTGAACCATACTTCACAACTAAATTTGAAAACCAAGGTACAGGCATAGGTTTATATATGGCGAAAACTATTATAGAAAAAAATATGAATGGAAAAATATCTGTAAAGAATATCAAAGAGGGTGTTTTATTTACAATATATTTACCACTTTAAAATCATTTTTTGATATAATAAGAGAAATTATGAAATAGGAACAGAGATGAAAAACTATTCTACAAGAGTTTTATTAGTAGAAGATGAGGATGTTGCAAGAAAAACTCTCTCTTTTTATCTTAATACAATTTTTGATGAAGTTGTTGTTGCAAAAGATGGAGAAGAGGGTGCTTCAATTTTTAAAAATGATTTTGAAGAAAAGAAAAAATTTGATTTAGTACTTACAGATTTAAAAATGCCAAATAAAGATGGTATCTCTATGATTGATGATATTAGAGAGATAGTTCCTAATCAAAGATTTATAATAGTAAGTGCCCATAAAAATGAAGAAGACTTACTAAAACTTATAAACTTAAGGGTTTTAGGATATTTTGTAAAACCTTTAAATATTGATAATATGATGGAGATGCTTAAAAAAGCAAAAGAAGAGGTTTTAGCAGATAATGGAAGTTTAGAAAAAACTGATTTAATCACTTTAAATAAAAGATATACATACAATACTATAAATGACAAACTTTATAATGAAGAAACAATTGTTAAATTATCAAAAAAAGAGCTTGATATCTTAAAAGTATTAATTGATAATTTAGGTGATGTAGTTCCAGTTACAAAATTTAAAGAGCTTGTATGGAATGATATTAATACAAATGATTCTGCATTTAGAACAGTTATGAAAAGATTAAAAGATAAAGTAAAAGATGATGACTTTATAATCTCTCATAAAGGTTATGGGTATATTATAGAAAAACCTCTAAAAAAATAGAGATTTTATTTTATAAAATTATTCTCTTTAAAATATTTAGCTGCACCTTCATGTAAAGGTGCACCTAATCCTTCTAATAAAGATTTTTTTGTTATATACTTATAAACAGGATGAAGTTTTTTAAACTCTTCAAAATCTTCTAATATAGCTTTTACTAAAGTGTAAACTGCTTTTGAACTTACATCTGAACTAGTAACTAATACTGCTTTTGCTCCAAACGTAGGAACAGGCTTTTTAACCCCTTTATATAAATTTGCAGGAATTACATCTTTTATATAATATGGATTTCTTTTTATAAAATTATCAATCTTAGCTCCACTAATTGGAGTTAAAAAGATATCAGAAGTATTAGAAGCATCCTTTATATTTGCTGTTGGATGCCCAACCATATAAAAATACCCATCTATTAAATTATCTCTTAAAGCATCAGGTGCCTCTCCAGCCTTTAATCTACCTACATAAGAGAAATCAGAAGGTTTTATCTTTAAGTCATTTAATAAAGTCATTGCTGTAGCTTCATTTCCTGAACCTACATTTCCTAAGTTGATTCTTTTTCCAACAATATCATCAATAGTTTTTATATTAGCATCTTTTCTTGTTACAAGAGTAAATAGTTCTGTGTAGATTGACATTACAGATCTTAACTCTTTTATAGGGTGATTTTTAAATTTTTTTATTCCATTTATAGCTTGATAAACTGCATCAGATTGTGCAATCCCAAAATCTAATTCACCTTCATCTATAGCTCTAATATTATATACAGATGCATCAGTTGCTTCAACAGAACATCTAATCTTTGTTTCTTTTTTATATTTATTTACAAGTTTACATATTGCTCCACCAGTTGGATAATAAGTTCCTGTAACACTACCTGTTCCTATTGTTATGAATTCTGAACTAAAAGCAAGTATATTAAATATTAAAAGTAACAAAATAGATTTCTTCATTGAACAACTCTTTTTATTTTATTATATTGAAAAAAGTTGAAATAATTGGAAAAAAGTATATAAAAAATGGTAATTATTTAAAATTTAGCACTTTTATAAATCATTTGCCAAAAAAGAACTTGACATTTACTCACTCATATAGTATAATATTTTTAGCAGTTTAAGATTTTAAGTGCTAAAAAATAGAAAGTGGATATAAAATGATTGACAAAAAAGAGTTTTTATTACATTCAATTATTAAAGCTTATATCGAGCATTTAGAGCCTATTGGTTCTACACAACTTAAAAATATGTATGATATTACATATTCGCCTGCTACTATTAGAGGGTATTTTAAAAAGTTGGGTGACGAGGGATTCTTAGCACAAGAACATGTAAGTTCAGGAAGAACTCCTACAACAGAAGCTTTAAAAATGTATTGGAGTAATAAGCTTAATTTTAGACTCAATTTTGTTGATGAAAAAGCTATAGAATATCTTTCAAAAGATATTGGATTATCTGTTTTTATTCAAGACCAAAAATCTGACATTTTAAAAAATATTTTAAATGTAGAAAACAGATATATGATTTTAGAGTTTTCGTCATTTGCAATTACAGTAAAGTTCACTGATGCTTTATATAGATTTTTAAGTGATATGCTAGGTTTAGAGTTAGTTCATATTGTAAATATCTCTAAACAAGTTGGAGCTTTTGAAATATATGAAAAGGTTAGTCAACATTTACAAAATAAAAATTTCCATATTTATAATACAAAAGAGTTTTTCTCTTTAGCACTTAAATATAACCTTAATGAAGAGAACATTAACTCTTTTTTAAAAGGGATAGTTTTAGACTCTATTGATGAAGGTTTATATTTTGACAATATAGTACCTGAAGGTTACATTGGAATATGTCATAACTGTAAAGTTGGACAAAAAGAAGTAAAAATGTTAGTCGTTGGTGAGTTGTCAAGAGATTATGAATACTTCTACAATAAGATTAGTATGATTTAGGAGAATTACTTTGAGTGAAAAACAAGAAGAATTAAATAACGAAGAGCAAGTACAAGAAGAGCAAACTCAAGATGAGGTTAGCGAAACTGTTGATTCAAATGAATCTGCACAATTAAGTGATGAAGATAAGATTGCTGAACTTGAAGCAAAGTTAAAAGAGAGTGAAGATAAATATTTTAGAGTTCATGCAGATTTTGAAAATATTAAAAAAAGATTAGAAAAAGAAAAATATCAAGCAATAGATTATGCATCTGAAAAGTTTGCAAAAGACTTATTAGCTCCAATTGATACTCTTGAAATGGCTTTAGCAGCTGAAGAAGCTGCTGATTTACCAGCTGAAGAGTTATTGGCAAAACTAAAAGAGGGTGTTGAATTAACAATTAAAAATTTTTATGCTGCATTTGAAAAGCACGATATTTCAATTATTGAAACAGATGGTGAGTTTGATCCAAATTTCCATGATGCAGTTATGCAAGTAGATAGCCCTGAACATGAAAGTGGTCAAATTGTACAAGTGATGCAAAAAGGTTATAAGTTTAAAGACAGACTTTTAAGAGCATCAATGGTTAGTATTGCTAACTAATTGAAAATGACCGTAATGTCTATAAACTATTGAATAAAACTAAAAATTAATAATAAAGACAAAGAAGGATAATAAAATGAGTAAAGTTATTGGTATAGATTTAGGTACAACAAACTCTTGTATGGCAGTTTATGAAGGTGGTGAAGCGAAAGTTATTCCTAATAAAGAGGGTAAAAACACTACTCCATCTATTGTTGCATTTACAGACAAAGGTGAAGTTCTAGTTGGTGATCCAGCAAAAAGACAAGCTATTACAAACCCTGAAAAAACTATCTATTCTGTAAAAAGAATTATGGGTTTAATGATGGATGAAGAGAATGCTAAAGAAGCACAAGCAAAAGTTGGATACAAAATTGTAAATAGAAATGGCGCAGCAGCAGTTGAAATTGGAGATAAAGTTTATACTCCACAAGAGATTTCAGCTAAAATTTTAGGAAAATTAAAAGCAGATGCAGAAGAGTATTTAGGTTCTCCTGTAACTGATGCAGTTATTACTGTTCCAGCATACTTCAATGATGCTCAAAGAAAAGCAACTCAAGAAGCGGGAACAATTGCAGGATTAAATGTATTAAGAATTATCAATGAGCCAACAGCAGCTTCATTAGCATATGGTTTAGATAAAAAAGGTGAAGAAAAAGTTCTTGTATACGATTTAGGTGGTGGTACATTTGACGTTACTGTTTTAGAGATTGGTGATGGAACATTTGAAGTACTTTCAACAGATGGTAATGCATTCTTAGGTGGAGATGACTTTGATAACGCAATTATTGATTGGTTAGCAAAAGAGTTTGAATCTGAAAATGGATTTGATATTAAAAATGACAAAATGGCATTACAAAGATTAAAAGATGCAGCTGAAAATGCTAAAAAAGAGCTTTCTTCTGCTGAATCAACTGAAATCAACTTACCATTTATCTCAATGGGTAATGCTGGTCCAGTTCACTTAGTTAAATCATTAACAAGAGCTAAATTTGAGTCTATGACTGAGAATTTAATTAATGAAACTCTTCAACATATTAAAACTGCATTAAAAGATGCAGGATTAGATAAAGGTGAGATTCAAGAAGTAATTATGGTTGGTGGTTCAACTAGACTTCCAAAAGCAAATGCAGTTGTAAAAGAGTTCTTTGGAAAAGATTTAAATAAAGGTGTTAATCCTGATGAAGTTGTTGCAGCAGGTGCAGCAGTTCAAGCAGGTGTATTAAGAGGTGATGTTAAAGATGTATTATTACTTGATGTTACACCATTATCATTAGGAATTGAGACTTTAGGTGGAGTTGCTACTAAACTTATTGAAAAAGGTACAACTATTCCAGTTAAAAAATCACAAACATTCTCGACTGCTGAAGATAACCAACCAGCAGTATCAATTCATGTTGTACAAGGGGAAAGAGAATTTGCTAAAGACAACAAATCTTTAGGTATGTTTGAACTTTCTGATATCCCAGCTGCTCCAAGAGGTGTTCCTCAAATTGAAGTAACATTTGATATTGATGCAAATGGTGTTCTAAATGTATCTGCTAAAGATAAAGGTACAGGAAAAGAGAACAAAATTACTATCTCTGGTTCATCTGGATTAAGTGATGAAGAGATTGAAAAAATGGTTCAAGAAGCAGAATCAAATAAAGAAGCTGATGCTAAGAAAAAAGAATTAATTGATGTAAGAAATCAAGCAGATGCTTTATTACACTCAACTAAAAAAACATTAGAAGAAAATGAAAATGCAGTTTCTGAAGATGAGAAAAAAGCAATTATTGATGCAGCAGCCCAGTTAGAAGAAGTTCTAAAAGATGAAAATGCAACAAAAGAGCAAATTGAAGAGAAAGTTAAAGCATTAACTGAAAAATCTCATAAATTAGCTGAAGCTATGTATGCAAAAGAGCAACAAGCTGGAGGCGCGGCACAAGGTCAACCAAATCAAAAAGCTAAAAAAGACGATGACGATGTTATCGATGCAGAAGTAGAGTAATAACTCTACTTCATGCAAACAATAATCTTCTTATTACTACTTTTTTTAATAGTAGTATTTTCAATACTTCTTTATTATAAAAACAAGCACAAAAGAGTTGATAAATTAAATTCTGGCGAATGTCCATCTTGTGGAGCAAAGCCAAGAGTTTTCTATGATGAAAATACTCAAAGAACTTTTAAACAAGATGTTATCTCTACAAGAGTATTGAAAAATCATGGTTGTTCTGGAGTAAATGATATTGAATATAGATGTAAAGTGTGTGGTTTAAAAGAGGTATATTCTCAATCTTCATTTTCTAATTGTGGTATGTAATTTTTTATTAACTTTTAAATGTTAAAATTCCTTAAATTATAAAGGGATTAAATGAATTATTTATCAACTATTACAATTATATTTATACTTATTCTTACTGGGTGTACCCAAAAAGAGCCTATAAAGTTCGAAAAACTTCCTATTTCAAAAGCAAATGTTAAACAAATAGATTTTAAAGATATCCAAGGTTTTTATGAAGATAATCTTCCTTTGGCTTTTGATGTATTTAAAAAAGATTGTGTTAGAGCAAAAAGGTTTGATTTATTTAAAAATATATGTACAAAAGCAGAAGAATATACAAATGCTTCTGAATTTTTTACTGAAAACTTTACAGCATATCAATTATATGATAACAAAGGTCATGATAAGGGTGTAATTACAGGTTATTATGAGCCATTATTAAAAGGAAGTAGAACTCAAAATGAAGTTTACAAATATCCTATTTATAAAACTCCCGATGATATGATTATTATTGATTTAAGTGATTCTTATCCTGAATTAAAAAAATATAGATTAAGGGGAAAACTTGTTGATGGTAAAATTGTTTCTTATGATGATAGAGAAGAATTAGTAAAAAGAGATGATTTAGAAGCAATTTGTTATGTTGATGATAGAATCGAATTATTCTTTTTACAAGTGCAAGGTTCTGGAAAAGTTGAACTTGATACAGGGGAAATAATAAATATAGGTTATGCAAATCAAAATGGTCATAAATATAGTGGTATAGGAGGACTTTTATTAAAAGAGGGTGTTTTAAAAGATTATGGGGCTTCTATGCAAGGTATTAAAGCATATTTTGAAGATAACCCACAACGACTTGATGAAGTACTTTTTAAAAATAGAAGTTATATCTTCTTTTCTGAAAGAAAATCAGGGGCAACAGGAGCATTAGGTACACCTTTAGTTGGAGGAAGAAATTTAGCTGTTGATAGAAGATATATCCCCTTAGGGATGCCAGTATTTATAAATACTAAAAATTCAGTTACTCAAGAAAAAATTGATAGGCTTATGGTTGCAGCAGATGTTGGTGGTGCAATTACAGGAGAAATCAGGGCAGATTTTTTTTATGGATTTGGAAAAAATGCAGCACTTTTTGCAGGTGGAATGAAAGAGAGTGGGAAACTTACAATTTTAGTACCTAATAATTAGCATAAATATTATAAAATAATATATATTGATTTAAAGAGGTTATTTTGAATTACAAATTTTGGAAAGAGTATGATTTTATCAATGACGAATTGACTTATAAACTAGATAAAAGATTAAAAAATGTAATTGATAGAATAGAAAATTTTTTTAGAAATGTTATCTCTAATCCTATGGATGAAGATTTTGTTGAGTTTTATTTAGCGGGTTCGTGTTTAAAAAGAGACACTTTTAGAGATATTGATATGTTTTTTTTAACTGATTCTGATTTAAAAGAGATGGTAAGTTCAATTGATGAGGAGTATTTTTTATATAAAAACAATTCGCATACTTTTATTTTTGAGGATGACATCTTTCAATGTGTTTATAGAGAAAGATTTTTAAATAAAGATTTAAAATTTGTAATAGATATTTTTGATTTTTATTCAACAAAAATTGGATTTAAGTGTAAGCTAAATACTAAAACTAATAAAGTTGAAGTTATTCAGTGGGAAGTTAGAAAAGAGTTTATTGATTATATGGAAAAAAGATATAACGATATTACAAGAATAAATCAAAATCCATTTGTATCTTTACAAAGAGCGATACATTTTACAAGAAGTGGTGATCATGTGCCTTTCCATGCTTTTTTAGATATTATGTTTGAGATAGAAAAAGTTGATCCTATTGCTGATTATGAAAAATGTTTTCAAAGAATACAAGGTGATGGTCAAAATTATGAATTGATAAAAAAAGCTATAGATAAATATTTACAAAGAAAAAAAGAATTGAAATAGGAATATGGTTTTAACCATATCCCTAGCTACAGCATCCTGTACCACAACATGATGATTCTTGAGGCGCTCTAAAAGAGATAACAAAATTTTCTGAATCTTCAATTAATTGAAACTCATGTTTTCCACAAAATTGTGCATTCATATGATTTTTCATTTGTATTGCTTTACTTAAAGCTTCATCTTTAGAAGTTAGTTCTAAATTGTTTTCTAAGTCACTTCTTTTGAAGCAACCACATTGATTTTCTACAATGATTTTGTGCATTTTTATTTCCTTTAAATAATTATAAATATATTTTGGAAGATTATCTAAATAGCGTTTAAAAATACTTAGATTTTTTTGTTAAATAGCTATTTTAATTTGGGATTAGATAAAATTTGCAAAGATTATAAAATTTAATAAGGGTGTTTATGCATATAACAAATATAATTTCTCAATATTTTGGCAAGTTTGCAAAATTTGAGTTTCCATTATTTATTCAAAAATTTATAAATGGAGCATATGTAAAATTTTTGGGTTTAAATATGAGTGAATTTAGAAATCCAAAATTCTATAAATCATTAAATGATCTATTTACAAGAGAGCTTGCAATTCCAAGAGAAATAGATAACGACAAAGATTGCTTCATTTCACCATCTGATAGTTTAATAACTCAATGTGGAAATTTAGAAGATGATTTATTACTTCAAATAAAAGGTATGGAATATTCTGTTGAGGAGATGTTAACTTATAATTGTGCAAACAATTTTAAGAAGATTCAAAATGGTTCTTATATGAATTTTTACCTATCTCCAAAAGATTATCATAGATATCATGCTCCATGTGATTTTAAAGTAAATAAACTTATTCATGTTCCAGGAAAATTGTATCCTGTTAATTTAAAATATCTAAATAAGCAGATTGATTTATTTGTTGAAAATGAAAGAGTGATTTTAGAATGTATACATGAGGAAAAACTTTTTTATATGGTATTCGTTGGAGCTTTAAATGTGGGGCAAATGGTATTTAACTTTGAACCAAAAGTTGAAACAAATAATGAGACAAAAGAGATAAAAATATATGAATATGAATCTTTAGAGATTAAAAAAGGTGAATGTTTAGGTTATTTTAAAATGGGTTCAACAGTAGTTATGGTTTGGGAAAAAGATTTTGTTCAATTAGAAGAGTTGTTAGGACAAAATGTAAAATATGGACAAAGAATAGCTACAAAACCAAGTTGATGGGTTCCAAGGTTACTTTTTAATCCAACTAAAGCGATTAATATTATAAATTTAAGATAACAAAAGTTTCTTTTTGTAAAATAGTAATATTTAAAATTACAAAAGGATATTATATGGCAACAACAGAATTAGGAACTCTTCAGTTAGCTGGAACAAAAAAAGGTAAAATCTCTATTTCAAATGTTTCTGAACCATATGGTAAAGGAACACCTGATATTGTAAGTATAGGAATCTCTTTAAATGGGAAAGATATTGAGTGGAAATCTCATATTCCTTATGAAAACTTAGATGATGTTATAGCTATTTTACAAGAAGCTAGTGAAAAGAAAAAAGAAGAAGATTAAAACTCTTCTTCTCAATCAAAAACTACTTCTCTATTTTCTTCAAGCCATAAAGCCATTCCACCTGCTAAATGAGTAACATTTGTATATCCATGATTTTGTATTAAAAAATCTCCTACAACTCTTGTTCTATTTGCATGTGCACAAATCAAAACAAAAGTTTCATCTTTTGAAGTAACTATTTTTTCAAATTCTCTCATCCAAGTTGGGATGTCATGATTTCCATACTCATCGAAAAATGTTAGTTTGTGTACATTTTTTATAACCCCAGTAGTTTTCCATTCATCAGGTCTTCTAATATCAATCATAGGGATATTGTCTTTTATCATAAACTCAACACTTTTTGGTGGAAGGTCTATTAATGTATTCATATGTAACCTTTTATACTAAAAAAGTAAATTTTATCAAAAAAATATTAATTATTATATAATTTTTAATTATAATTCTTATCTTAGATTTTCTTATAAGTAAACAAAGACTTCACATAGTTTTTGTATAATAGAAAAAAAATAAAAGGAATTTAATGAAAAAAATCTTATTACTTGTATTATTTTTTGCTTTTGGTAAGCTATTTGCATTTGAACATTTAACAAAAGATAATTTTATTGAAAAAATAAAAGGTAAAAATGTTATAGTTGATTTTTATGCTACTTGGTGTCCACCTTGTAAAATTCTTGGAGGAACTTTAGAAGAGTTTAATAAAGTTAAACCATCAAATGTAACAATTTATAAAGTAGATATAGACCAATATAGAGATTTAGCTATATCATATGGTGTTAGAGCACTTCCTACCCTTGCTTATTTTGAAGATGGAGAATTAGTTACAACAGAAGTTGGATTAAAAAGTATTAAAGAGTTAAAAAGTAGCGTTAAAGATTATTTTGAATAAGGACTAAAAACAGATGATAAAAAAAATATTATTGCTTTTGATTTGTTCTTTATATGCTTTTGGAATTCAACAACAAAGTTTTCTAGAGCCAGAAGAAGCATTTAAAACAAGTTTTGAGAAACAAGAAGATAAATTAGTTTTTAAACTAAAGCTAGGTAAAGATATCTATTTATATGATGATAAATTAAAATTTTTCATTACTAAACCAGAGAAAATAGATATTAGAAAAGATTTAATAGTCCCTGAAGCAAAACCTTATGAGATTTGGCAAATACATACAAAAGATTTAAATATTGAAATTCCATATGATTTGTTAAAACAAAAATCTTCAAGCTCTACTTTTGAAGTACAAATTGATTTTCAAGGGTGCTCAAAACAAGGTTTATGTTATGCACCAATGAGTGAGACTATAACTGTAGATTTAAATGAATCAGGAAAAGATGTCGAAAAATTAGATTCTTCTAATGAGCAAACTGCAACTTCACAAAATGAAACTGATATTATCGCAGGAACTTTAAAAGATGGAAATGTACTTTTAGTTTTAGCAACATTTTTTGGATTTGGTCTTTTATTATCTTTAACTCCTTGTGTTTTCCCAATGATTCCTATTTTATCTTCAATTATTGTAAAAGCGGGAGATAGTGGTAACTTAACAGCTTCAAAGGGTTTCTTTTTGTCATTGGTTTATGTTTTATCAATGGCTGTAGCTTATACAATAGCTGGGGTTTTAGCTGGATTGTTTGGAGCTAATTTACAAGTAGCACTTCAAAATCCATATGTATTAGTTGCCTTTGCTGCAATTTTTGTTGCTCTTGCATTTTCTATGTTTGGTTATTTTAAACTTGAATTACCTCAAAGTTTACAAAATAAGATAAATAAAACAACAGATGGTAAAGAGAATCAAGGTGTAGTGGGTATTGCTATTATGGGATTTTTATCTGCTTTAATAGTTGGACCTTGCGTTGCACCACCTCTTGCTGGAGCTTTAGTGTATATTGGACAAACAGGTGATGCAATACTTGGTGGGGCAGCACTTTTTGTTATGAGTATAGGAATGGGAGCACCACTATTATTAATAGGTTTAGGTGCAGGAAAATATATGCCAAAACCTGGTGGATGGATGGAATCTGTTACTAAGATATTTGGTATAGTTATGCTTGCTGTTGCTGTTTGGATGTTAGATAGAGTATTAGATCCAAGTATTATTATGTACTTATGGGCATTATTACTAATTGGTACAGCAGTTTATTTAAAAATATTTGAACATATTCTAGCAAGAATTTTAACAATTGTTATTCTTATTTATGGGGTACTTGTTTTTGTAGGTGCAGTTAGTGGAGCTACAAATGTTTTAAAACCATTAGATAAATTTACTTCAGGTGTGGCAGCAGTTAAAAGTGAAACCTTGCCAGTAGTTTATGTAAAAAACAATATAGAAATTGATGCCGCTGTAAAAGCTTCAAGTAAACCAGTTATGCTTGATTTTTATGCCACTTGGTGTATCTCTTGCAAAGAGTTAGAAGAGATAACTTTTAAAGACCCAAGAGTTATAGCCAAACTAAAAGAGTTTACTTTAGTAAAAGCTGATGTAACTGAAAATAATGCAGATGATAAAGCTATGCAAAAAAGGTTTGGAGTAGTGGGTCCTCCAGCATTAATTTTTTGGGATAAAGACAATAATGAAATAAAAGCTGCACAAATTGTTGGATATAAAAATCCTGATGATTTTTTAGAGATTTTAAACAAACACTTTTAGTAAATTATTCTTTATTTTGATATACTTCCTAAAATTATAATTTTTAGGAAGTTTTTATGGAACTTTTTGTTGCTACATTTTTAAAAATGTTTTTTATTATGACACCTTTCTTTGTTTTGTCAGTTTTTTTAACTTTGACAAATGAAGCTTCTACAAAAGAGAAAAAAACTCTTGCGATAAAAGTTACAATAGCTCTTGTTTTTCTTAGTTTAGCATTACTATTTTTTGGAAGACATCTTTTTGCAATATTTGGAATCACTTTAGATGCATTTAGAATAGGTGCTGGAGCACTTTTATTTTTATCAGCTGTGGAATTGATTAAAGGTAGTAAAGATGGACAAAAAGTTGATGCCTCAAATCTACATGATTTAGCAGTTGTTCCTTTAGCTATACCTATTACAATTGGACCAGGAGCTATAGGTATTTTACTTGTTATGGGTGCTGGATTTAAAAATGCAACTGAAAATCTGATAGGTATCATAGCACTTATATGTGCTGTTGTAGTTATAGGATTTATGTTATATTTTTCTCATGTGATAAAAAAAGTTATTGGTAAACAAGGTCTTCTTGTAGTATCAAAAATCACAGGTCTTTTTCTTGCTGCATTATCTGCACAAATTATGTTTACTGGAATAAAAAACTTTTTAAATATATAGACAATGATAGATTTTAGTAAAAAAGAGAATTTTTTAAAACCAAATATACAAATCGATTATAATAATATAGAAAAATTAGATTATTTATATCTACTTGAACTTTTAAAGAATAGATATAAAATATCTGAAAAACAAGTTGAATTATTCAATGGTTACAGCTCTTCAATATACTCAATATTAAAATTTTTGAATAAGAAATATTGTTTTATCTATTCTCCTTGTAGTTTAGAATACAAAAAAGCTGCAACAAACTTAAAATATGAAGTAAGGCTTATAAATAGATTTGAGAATATATTTTTGCCAATAAAAGAGGATAGTATAATTGTTTTTGCAAACCCTTCTTATCTTGATGGAACTTTTTATGATTTAGAAAATTTATTTAAGTATTGGGTATCAAAAAATGCAACTATAATAATCGATGAAACACTTTTAGATTTTTGTTCAGATACAATTGCTGTAAGTTATCTAAACCAATATGAAAAGCTTTATATCATAAAAAACTACTCAATATATTATTCAAATAAAAATTTAAATATATCTTCTATATTTTCAACCATGGAAAATATAAACAATCTAAGAAAATTTGAACCTGAAGATAAATTATCTATGTATGATATGAAGTATTTAGAGGAATCATTAAAAGATAGAGAATTTAGAGCAATATCAAATAGTATAAATATAAAAAATAGAATTGAATTAGAAAAGATATTTCACTCATGTAGATTTGTAGATTTTCTATTTCATAGTAGTTCAAACTCTTTATTAATAAAATTAAAAAATATAGATTCTAAAAAATTTAGAGAGAAGTTAGAAAAAGAAAACATAAAAATATACAATTGCCTTAAGTATGATTTTATTGATGAATATTTTATAAATATTTATGTTAATGGTAAAGATAATATTCAAAAACTAAAAGAAGTGTTATATGCTATTTGAGAATAAATTTATATATTATAGTTCAATTATTGTATCTGTTGTGATAATTCTATTTATTGTAGGAATGATATTTAAATCTTTTTTTATAGTAAAAAACCAATTTATTGATATAGGTGGATTGACTTATGTAAACCAAGTAAGGGAAGATGACTATACTTTAAAGTTAGCAAAAAACTTAATTCAAGGATGTGATACAAAAGTTTGTGAAGTACAAAGTATGTTGGATTTGGTTACAAATATCCCTTATAAGGTAAATAAATCAGTAGCAAGAAGTGGTAAAAATGTTATAAAACAAAATTATGGAGATTGTGATGATAAAAGCAATCTTTTAATATCACTACTTAAAGCAAGAGATTATGAAGCTTATTTTGTATTGGTTCCAAAGCATATTTTTGTAGTAGTACATCTAAATCTTATATTACCAAATAAAAAAGCTCTATATATAAATGGAAGACCTTTTTATATCTTAGAGAGTACAGCAAAAGGTTCACAAATAGGTTTCCCTTTAAAATATAGCTTTGATGAAATAAAAGCATTTATTGATCCATTTAAAAACAAAAAATTAGTAGTAGATACTTTGGAGTATAGATGATAGCAGTTATTCAAAGAGTACGCAGTTCAAGTGTAAAAGTAGATGGTGAAATTGTTGGTAAGATAGATAAAGGATTAAATATTCTTTTGGGAGTAAAAAAGGGTGATACTAGTGAAGATGTAAAAAAACTAGTAAGCAAGATAGTAAACCTTAGAATCTTCCAAGATGAAAATGACAAGATGAATCTATCGTTACTTGATATAAAAGGTAAAGCCTTGATTATCTCCCAATTTACTTTAGCTGGAAATATAAAAAGAGGGCGACGTCCTAGCTTTGACTCTAGTGAAAACCCAGCAGTAGCAAAAGAACTTTATGAAGAGTTTATAGATGATATGATAAAAGAGGGGATTGAGGTTCAAACAGGAGTGTTTGCAGCTATGATGGATGTTAGTATTCAAAATGATGGGCCTGTAACTTTTATAGTTGATTCCAAGGAGATTTAGTTGAAAAATATAATCATAACAGGGGCTTCAAATGGTATTGGAAAAGCTCTTGCTAAAAAGCTTAGTAAAAAATACAATATTATAAATATAGATAAAGAAGAAAATTCTATAGATGGAATCACTTTTTATAAATGTGATTTATCAAATAAAGAGGAACTTTTAAACATAATTGAAGCGATAAAATTAGAATTAGATTCTTTATATGCACTTATAAACAATGCTGGATTTGGATTATTTAAATCTTTGGATAAACAAACTTATGATGAGTGGGATGAGGTTTTAAATACAAACTTAAGAGCTCCATATATTTTATCAAAAGAGTTTAGTTATCTTTTAAAAGAAGCAAAAGGACATATTATAAATATCTCTTCAACAAGAGCCCTTATGAGTGAATCAGGAACAGAAAGTTATAGTGCTTCAAAGGGTGGTATTAGTTCTTTAACCCATGCTTTATCAATCTCATTAGCTCCTTATGTAAAAGTAAACTCAATAAGTCCCGGATGGATAAATACAGATGAAAACTTTATTCCATCTACGCAAGATAATTATCAACATCCTAGTGGTAGAGTTGGAACACCAAATGATATAGTTGATATAGTAAAGTTTTTATTAAAAAACAAAGGTTTTATTACTGGAAGTGATTTTGTTGTAGATGGTGGTATGACAAAAAAGATGATATATATTTAATTAGGAAATGAAAATATGACTTATAATGAGTGGTTCAATGAACATGGAAAAAAACATGGAAAAATTTTAGAAAAGTTAAAAGATTTATCAGATGATGAAGTGATAAAGTATTTTAGATTTGAGAATATGGTTGAAAAAGAGAATGATTTTTGTCCTCTATATAAAAATAATAAAAAATGCCATGATTATGAAGAGTTAAATTGTTATTTATGTGCCTGTCCAAATTTTAGATTTGATGATGATGGGATTAAAAAACAAGAGGATAAAACACTATTTTCATATTGTAGTATAGATTCAAAAGATGGGGCACAATACAAAGGTGAAGATTATATACACCAAAATTGTTCAGGATGTATAGTTCCTCATAAAGAAAGATATATAAAAAAACATTTTAATAGAGATTGGTTTGAGATTATGAAAGAGGTTAATCTATCAAAATAGTAAAGATGTTTTTCCCTTGATTATGTTTATATATTAATTTATAACCATGAAGATTTGCAATAGTTTTTACAATATATAAACCTAATCCAAAACCATCACTTCTTTTCTCCTCTTGTGAAAAAGCTTCAGTATAATATTCTAAATCGTGTTTTAATTTTTCACCTAAAGAGATGATGTCAATTCTATGTTTGTTTGCTTTTACTACTACATGGTTATTTGGTGAAAATTTTATTCCATTATCAATTAAATTTTTAAGTGCAACGGAAAACATTGTTACATCTGCATTTAGTTTGAAGTCATTTATTTTGGCACTGAGTTTATCTGGACTTAAAAGAGCTATTTCAACAGTCTTTTTATAGATTTTAAAAAATGAGGTAGGTTCTTTATATACGGCTGTATTATTTGAGGTAAGCTTTTCTACCATTGCAAGTTCTTTAATAATATCATCCATTCTTTTAAAAGCTCTTTGTAGAGTTTCTCTTTTTTTATCATCTTCTAATGTTTCAGCAATAAACATAGCTTTTGTAATAGGTGTTTTAAGCTCATGCATCATATTACGCATAAAAAGCTCTTTTGATTTTGTTTGGTTATTTATATGGGTAATAGCTTCATCAAAAGTTTTTGCAATAGTTCCTATCTCATCAGAACTATTAGATTGTATTTTTACATTTAAATCACCCTCTGAGAATTTTTTAATCTCTTTATTTAAATTTCTAAGAGGTTTTAATTTTCTTTTTAAAATATAATATAATGAAAACAATGTACCTAAAGATAAAGCAATAGCTAAAGAGATAATAGATAGATTGTAAGAATAGTTTTGTGAATCTTGAAGCATTAAGTTGTATCCATCTTTTTGAACATAAGTATATAGATTATCTTCTAATATAAATATTCTATACATCCCTTTTGAATTTTGTCTTATCAAGATTGGTTTTGCTTCATTTAATAGTTTTAAAGTAAATTCAGTATCGTCTAGTTGTTTCATCTTAAACTGTTCAAGAATAGATTTTATGCCATTTTTTGAGGGAGCAAAATCTAATGTTTTAAGAAGATTTTCAGCAACTAATTCATATTTCTTTTGCATAGTAATATTAAATCTTTGTTTATCAAGTTTTATAAAAATAGTAAAAGTTAATGAAATAGCTATTAATGCTAAAATAAAAATTGTATTGATAAATGCAGAGATTGAAATATTACGTATCATATAAGTTGGTAACCTATTCCTCTAACTGATTTAATGTAGGTTTTACTATCATCTATTTTTGAGATTTTTGATCTAATTCTTGAAACCATTACATCAATATTTTTTAAACTACTGTCATCTTCAATATGATCACTTGCATAAATAAAATCTTCTCTTGCTATAACAGCACCATTTCGTTGAATCATAAGTCTTAAAATATCAAATTCTGCTAGAGTTAAATTTAATAATTGGTCTTTAAAATAGATTTGAATATCATCTTCTTTTAATATAAAATCAGATTTTTTAACATTTTCATCTACTTTTTCTACGGGCATGATTCTTTTTAGAATAGCTTTTATTCTTGCTTGTAATTCTCTTGGGTTATAAGGTTTTGGCAAATAATCATCTGCTCCTCTTTCAAGACCCATAACTTTATCTAAAATATCATCTCTTGCACTTGAGATAATAATAGGAATATCAGATTTTGCTCTAATTTTTGGAATTAGTTCAAGTCCATCAATCTCTGGAAGAGTTAAATCTAGAATAAGAAGTTTGTAATCTTTTAAACTTAACATAGACAGCCCATTATATGGGCTATCTGTATTTGTAACTTCAATATCGTATGAAGCTAAATAATCTGTGATGATTTGAGCTAACTCTAAATCATCCTCTATCATAAGTACTTGAACTATAATAAATCCTTTATTTTATAGCAAATGGAATTGTCTGTCCGTATCTGTTTACGTAGACTCTTTTTAGTTGCTTATTATATTTTCTAATAGCTTGTTGCATATCTGCAAAACTTTTTATCTCTATATCTTCTATTTGAATAATAACATCCCCTGGTTGAAAACCTACTTTTTCAGCTTCAGAATTTGGTTCAACATAGGCAATAAGTACACCTCTTGTATTGGCATTTAACCTAAATCTTTTAATTATGTTCGCATCTAGCTCTGTTAGTTTTAAACCACCTAGAAATTTCCCATTATTTGCAGCTGAGGTTACAAGTCCAGCTCTATTTCCTAGTGTGATGTTTAACTGAATATCTTTTTTGTCTCTTTCTAATTTTATAGAGATAGTTTCATTAGGTTTAAATGAAGCAATTGTATTCTGTAAGGCTTTTCTATCTTTTATAGGAACATTATTTATCATATAAATTAAGTCACCTCTTCTTAAACCAGCTTTTTGAGCAGGTGTATCTCCTGCTACATCTAAGATAAGTGCACCAGATTTATGTTTATATAGTTTTGATAAGTTTGGTTTTAAATCATCAATAACTACACCTAAATAACCCCTTGTAACTTTACCATCACTAATTAATTTTTTTACAACATCTTTTACCATTGCAACAGGGATAGCAAAACCTATACCATTATTCCCACCTGATTTAGAAATAATTGCACTATTAATACCAATTAAAGCTCCTCTACTATCAACTAAAGCACCACCTGAGTTACCAGGGTTAATTGAGGCATCTGTTTGAATAAAATTTTCATATCTGTTAATACCTACATGATCCTTATTTAGTGCTGAGATAATACCTTGTGTAACTGTTGTTCCTATACCAAATGGGTTACCAATAGCAAAAATTAAATCTCCAACTTTTAAATCTGTTGAATATCCAAATTTAATAGCTTCAAAATTTTCACCTTCAATTTTAATTACTGCTAAATCACTATCTGAATCCTTACCTATAATAACTGCATTGTACTCTTTTGGATTATTACCAATAGTTACAGAGATCTCATCGGCATTTTCAACAACATGATTATTTGTTACAATATATCCATCTTTTGAAATTATAACACCAGAACCAAGTGATCTTTGAATTCTATTTTGGTTAAATTGTTCATTAAACTGGTCTCCAAAGAATCTTCTTAGAAAAGGGTCGTTAAACATTTGAAATGGGATATTTGCCGCATTTGATATTACTCTTCTTTTTGCTGCAATATTTACAACAGATTTCATAGCCCCATTGACGCTACTATTAAAAGATAATATTTGATTTGGATTGCTAGGTGCAACTCTTTGTGGATTTTTTTCTGCCATTTGAAAATCAATATTATTGGCAAAAAGACTACTCGCTATAAAGATAGCTATAAAAAATAGTTTCTTTTTCATTATAATTCCTTTACGTTTTCTATATATATAGAAAGAATTATAATATCTAAATGTAAACTATATTTGAATAAAACGTAAATAAAAAATTAATACAACGTGGAGTTTTTGTGGGGTTTCTAGTATTTTATATTATTTTAATGCTAACCCCGATCCAATTTTTATATGAGTGTATAATTTTCCTATTACAGTTACTCTATCACAATCATTTATACTATTTAGTTTAGGAAACTCTTTATTATCAGAAATTATGTCTATTCCTTTAGTTCCTCTAAAATGTAATCTTTTTATTTGAATAGTATCATCAATATTTACAAGATATATACCATCAACCTCATAAAAGCACCTTCCATTTGCCATATCGATAATAACCCAATCATTCATACTAATAGTAGGTTCCATACTATCCCCTACTACTTTAAATAACATAAGATTGTCAGGTTTTATATTTGCATCTAAAACAAAAGCTTTACTAACTCTTATTTTTTTTGCATTGTTTTCCTCTATTACACCTTCACTTCCTGCTCCAACAGCTCCATTATATATCTCTAAGGTATAACTATCATCTTCAAAAGAGTTGTTAAATATAAAATCTTCACTATTTGCTTGTACTGTTTGATATTTTGATATTTTTTTTAATGTTCTTTGGGAATTGTCAAAAAGAAGTTGCTCGGGAATATTTAAAGCCTCTGCAAGGGCATATATATCACTTATTTTAACATTTGTTCCATTTTCCCATGATTTTATATTTTCATAGGTTGTTTTTTTCCCAGTAATTGCTTCAACTTTTTGGGCTAAAACCCCTTGAGATAGACCTACTTGGTTTCTATAAAATTTAAGGTTATTACTAAATTGCATTAAAACTCCTTTTCTAGTAATTATATTACCAAAATATATAGTAACTAAAATACTATTTAAGATTCCTTTCATAGAAATTATATTACTATTAATTTAGATATTAAATTACTAATATATAAATAAATAGAAATAAAATAACTAAAAAGGATTAAAAATGTGTATTAGAATAAACACTTATGAACTTCTTGTTCAAGAGTTGGGGGAGGAGATTGCTTTTAAAGTGTGTGAATGTTTTTCGGGAATTGATTTAAAAATACCTAAAAAAGCTCACAAAACTTATAGGATAAAAGAGATAGTAAAAAGACATCTATCCCTTTTACAAAAGGAGGATAAAAAAACAAGATTTGTTAAGTTTTTTAGTGAAGAGATGGATTTAAGCAAAAGGGTTATTTATAAAATAATACAGGAGGTGGAAGATGAATGTAGAAAATAAAAATATGAAGACTAAAAAAGATAGAAAAAAAGTAGATATAGAAACATTAGTAAAAGAGATAGCTTATATAGATAAAAAACTAGTGCAAAAGGTTAAAAATGCCTCAGCATCTAAAGAGGAAGAGGAGGAACTACTTTTAAAACTGTAAATAGAATTTGAAAAAAAGTATCTATTTTATGCACAGAGTTTCTTTTATAATTTGACTGTTGAACGAGTAAAACAAACTGTTCTAGAAGGTTGGTTTTACAAGGTGAACAAAATGTCTTAACAGTATAAATATAAAAGGAAAATATTATGGAAACAGAAAAAACAGCATTTGAAAACTTACTTGAATCTTTTACAAACCTATTATCAAGTGATGATTCAAGTTTAGATCAACTACAAGAGATAGTTGATTTTATCAAAGAAAACAGACAAAAGATAGAAAATCTATCAGTGGAACAAATCAATGGTTTACAAGAAGCCTTAGATTTAAAAGTAAATATTGCAGATATTATAGATGATTTAACTTCTACTTTAGCAGATGCACCACTTAGTGCAAATCAAGGAAGAGTTTTAAATGAAGAGATTGCTCTTTTACAAGAAGCAATTGAATCTTTAAGAGTAATTCTAACAAGTGATGATACAACTTTAGATGAGTTACAAGAGATTGTAAATTTTATCAAACAAAATAGAGATGATTTAGCAAACCTTGATTTAAGTAATATCGCTGAAACTGATACTTTAAAACACTTTAGTAAAGAGTTAAAAGATAAACTAGAATCAATTGAAGAGGGTGCAAATAAATATATTCATCCAGTATCACACGCTGCAACAATGATTGAAGAAGATACAGCACATAGATTTGTAACAGATACTCAAATAGATACTTGGAATAATAAAGCAGACATAGATACAAATACTTGGAGACCTGTAAGTGATAGTGTATCAAGTACAAGTTCTAGTGTAGGTGCAAGTTCAAAAGCTGTAAAAACTGCTTATGATAAAGCTACTAGTGCCTATAACAAAGCAAATAATTCTGTTGTTCCAATAGGATTTATAATGATTAATCCTACTCCTTCTATTCCAAGTGGATTTTTAGAATGTAATGGGGCAGCGGTATCAAGAGCTGCATATTCTGCATTGTATTCAAAAATAGGTACAAGATATGGATCAGGAAATGGAAGTACAACTTTTAATTTACCAGATTTAAGGGGTGAATTTATAAGAGGATATGACCATGGTAGAGGTGTAGATTCAGGGCGTGGACTTGGAAGTTTTCAAGTTGATACCTTTAAAAAGCATTCTCATAGTGTATATACATTACTTGGTTCAGGTTCAGGTGTAGCAGGTAGTCCTATAGGACAGGTTAGAGGAAATAGAGATACAACTGCTGTTGGTGGAAATGAAACAAGACCAAGAAATATAGCAATGATGTATTGTATTAAATATTAGGAGAATCTATGGAGAGTTGGCATATATCTTCAGCTGTTGTGACATGTGGAATTATTGCACAATTTGCTGTAAACAAATATCAAAATGCAGAATTCAAAAAACAAATTGAAACTCTTTTTAAAAAGTATGATGAACATGCTGAAGATATTGTCCAACTTCAAACCCAAAGGAAACAGTATCTAACAATAGATAAAGCAGATGATGTTTATCTAAGGAGAAAAGAGTTTGAACTTTTTGAAAAACATATTGATAGACGATTTGATACTTTAGAATCTACCATGGGGAAGATTCTAACTTATCTTGAAAAAAAATAAAGGAGGGGGAAATGTTTGATATTTTTAAAATTATTTTTGGTAATGACAATGTTATAAAAAGAGGTTTTGATCTTATTGATGAGGTTTGGACAAGTGATGAAGAAAAAGCAGAAAATGAGGCAAAGTTAATAGAAACAAAAGCAAAGGCAAAGATTGATTTAATAGCAGCTTATGCCCCTTTTAAAATAGCCCAAAGATACCTAGCTCTTATGTTTACACTTGTTTTTTTGTTTATTATGATAAATGGAGTTTTAGGTTCTTTGTATGGCTGGATTGATATGAAAAATGTTCAAGAAGCTAGAGTTTTTGCAGATAAAATGTGGTTAGGGGAGATTATGATCTCTATTGTTTCTTTTTATTTTGGTGGAGGCTTTATTGAGAGCATAAAAAGAAAAGGCTTGGATGATGAAAAAAAGTTATAAAGGGGTAGTTGTTCATTGTAGTGATAGTAGTTTTGGAAATGCTCAGCTTATAGAGAGTTGGCATAAACAAAGGGGTTGGCAAACCATAGGATACCATTTAGTTATCTTAAATGGACAAATTGAAAACAACACCTATTTAGAGTTTATGGATGGACAAATAGAAGCAGGAAGAGATTGGGATATTGCAGGAGCCCATGCTAAAGGGTTTAATGACCATTTAGGTATATGTTTGATTGGTGTTGATTCTTTTACAACTAATCAATTTAAGATGTTAACAAAAGTATTAAAATCATTAATGGAAAAATACAATTGGAGTTTAAAGAATATTTTATTTCACTATGAGGTTTCTTCTAAAACTTGTCCCAACTTTAATAAAAATTGGTTTTTTGAAAACTATATGAAAGTATAGTATAGCGTTACGCTATACTATATTTTATAAATCAGTTTTTAAAACTGCACCTGAACTTGCATTTGTTACAAGTGCTCTATATTGACCAAGCCATTTAGAGTTAAGTGGTTTTTTAAGAGGAGTAAACTCTGCTTTTCTTTTTGCAATTTCCTCATCGGATAAATTAACACTTAAAATATATTTATCAACATCGATATGAATCTCATCTCCATCTTTTAATAAACCAATCATACCACCTTCAGCTGCTTCTGGTGAAACGTGACCAATTGAAGCACCTCTTGTAGCACCAGAAAATCTACCATCAGTTATAAGTGCAACTTTATCTCCAAGACCCATTCCCATGATAAGTGAAGTTGGAGCTAACATCTCTTGCATCCCTGGACCACCTTTTGGACCTTCATATCTAATAACAACCACATCACCAGCTTTAACTTTTCCACCAATGATTCCTGCAATAGCTTCAGGTTGACCATCAAAACATACAGCTTTACCTGTTAAGGCTCTAGCTCCTGTAATCCCAGCTGTTTTAATAACTGCACCTTGTTCTGCCAAGTTACCATAAAGAATAGCTAGACCACCAACTTTTGAATATGGGTTATCAATAGTATGAATTATATTTGTATCTTTGATAAAGGCGTCAGCAATTTTTTCATATAAAGATTCACCAGAGATTGTTAAGTTATCTATTAAGATATCATCACCTCTTTTTGTCATCTCTTTCATAACAGCATTAACTCCACCAGCTTTATTAATATCTTCCATATGAACTGTAGATAAAGATGGAGAGATTTTAGCAATATGTGAAACTTTTTTAGAGATAGAATTAATATCTTCTAGGTTAAAGTTTACTTCTGCTTCTTTTGCAATAGCTAACATATGTAATACAGTGTTTGAACTTCCACCCATAGCCATATCAACTGCAAAAGCATTTCTTACTGCATTTTCATTTAAGATGTTTCTTAATTTGTATTTTTCTCTTTTCTTTGCATCTTTTGCAATCTCACAAATTCTTCTAGCTGCTTTTCTATATAACTCTTCTCTTTGGGGAGTTAAAGCTAAGATTGTTCCATTTCCTGGAAGTGCAATACCCATAGCCTCCATAAGTGTATTCATAGAGTTTGCTGTAAACATCCCAGAACATGAACCTCCACTAGGACATGCATTACATTCGATATCTTTTAACTCTTCATCAGACATATCACCTTTTTCATGTTTACCAACAGCTTCAAAAGCAGTTGCTAAATCAATAGGTGTACCATCTTTTGTATGCCCTTTTTGCATAGGACCACCACTTACAAATACAGTTGGAACATTTACTCTTAATGCACCCATAATCATGCCAGGTACAATCTTATCACAGTTTGGAATAGCAATCATTGCATCTAATTTATGTGCATTCATAACTGTTTCAATAGAGTTAGCAATAATCTCTCTACTTGGTAATGAAAATAACATACCATCATGACCCATTGCAATTCCATCATCAACACCAATTGTGTTAAACTCAAAAGGAACACAACCATTTGCTTTAATCTCTTCTTTTATGATTTTTGAAACTTCATCTAAGAAAAAATGTCCTGGAATTAATTCAATAAAAGAGTTTGCAACTCCAACAAAAGGTTTATCAAAATCTTCATCTTGTAATCCTGTTGCTCTTAATAGCGATCTATGTGGAGTTCGGTCAAAACCTTTTTTAACTTCATCACTTCTCAATTTATATCCTTTTTTTCGGGTTTTGTTATGGCTTGCATTATACATTTTTTGCCGTTGATTTTTCTTTAAATAAAAAAATTTTCAAAAAATTTTCAAAAACCCTTGACAAATAAAAAAATTTAGAATATAATTCCACTCCAATTTAAGAAGAACGTTTCTTAAAACTACTGTTAATAGTGCGAGTGTGGCGGAATAGGTAGACGCGTGGGACTTAAAATCCCATTCCGGTTTCGGAGTGTGAGTTCGATTCTCACCATTCGCACCACTATATCATTTGATGCGAGAGCATCTTTTTTTTTGCGTAGAGAGTTGGCTGAGTTGGTCGAAAGCACCGGTTTTGAAAACCGGCGAGGTTCACGCCTCCGAGGGTTCGAATCCCTTGCTCTCTGCCATTTTTCAATAAATCATTTTTCTTTCTATTGTCAAAAATGATTCTTTGGAGGTATAGCAAAGTTGGTAATGCCCGGGATTGCAAATCCTGTATGCGTCGGTTCGAGTCCGGCTACCTCCTCCACGTTTTCAATCACAATCATAATTTTATTTTTTCATATAATTTATTTTTAAATTAAAAGTTTTTTAATAGACTTATTTAAATACGATTTAAATTTTATATTTTCAATATGTCAAGAAATAGTAAAGATAATAAGCCTTGTGAAATTGACATTTTATAATTATAATTCTAACTCTTAATAAAGTGTTTCTAAGTACAAAATAGCAAAATATGACTAAAACTAAATTTGCAAGTTTTGTACTTAGCTTTTAATTTTCAAAGGGTATTTATGTCAATAGTTGATATTGTTTTATTTGGATTTATTGGTGTAGTTCTCATTGTTTCATTAGTAGGATTTTTTATTTATAATTCAAAATAGATTTAAATATTTTATTATTAAAGATTATTAGAATTCTTATAAACAAAAACTTTTCTATCTTCATATAGTTTTCAATCTCAGATTTATATTTACAACTATAGTTTAGAACATCTACAACTATTAAAAAGATATTTCTACTCATCATCTATATGAAATATCCTTTTATTAGAATAAGTGTTGGAAGTCAGATAGAGCTTTATGTAAACAATATTATAAGTTATATTTTAGTAAAATATAAAATTATCTTCAAGGTTTTCAGGAAATCTCTATGCCATACAATCTACAAGAATTATCAAAACTTGATAAAAATCTTCTTCATTTATTAACTGAACATTTACCAGATATGCTTTGGATTAAAGACTTAAATGGTTATTATATATATGCAAATAAAGCTATTTGTGAAGGTTTATTAATGGCAAAGGATATTAATGAACCAATAGGGAAAAATGATGTTTTTTTTGCAATGAGAGAAAGAGAAGCACATAAAGAAAATCCTAAATGGCATACTTTTGGAGAATTATGTTTTAATAGTGACCAAGTGGTAATAGATACAAACAAACCAATGAAGTTTGAAGAGTGGGGTAATGTAAAAGGTAAGTTACTTTATTTAGAGGTAAATAAGGCACCTTTTTATGATAATGAGGGGAATATTATTGGTACTGTTGGTTCAGGTAGAGATATAACACAATTAAAATTGACTCAACTTGAGTTAGCAAAGCAGGCTCAAATTATTGAGCAAATACATGATTCTATTATTACTAGTGATAAATGTGGGAATATTATAACTTGGAATAAAAGTTCAGAAAAACTTTTTGGATATAAAGTTGAAGAAGTAAGAGGTAAAAATATTAATATAATTTTACCTGAGGAATTACAGGAAAAGATTAAAAGCTTTGATTTAAAAGATCTTGAAAACAACCCTTTTGAGAAAAAAGTAAAATTAATAAATAAATCATCTGAAATATTAACCTGCATGCTTTCTTTGTCTTTTTTCAAAGAGAAAGACTCTGAAAAAGATAGAATTGTTTATTATATAAAAGATATTAGTGATGAAGAGAAACTTAGTGAAGAGAACAAACATCAAGAAAGAATTATAAATATACAATCCCAACATGTAGCTATGGGACAAATGATAGGTAATATTGCTCATCAATGGAGGCAGCCTTTAAGTGTTATTTCTGCTGCTACAACTGGAGTCCAAATTCAAAAAGCTTTAGGTACATTATCAGATGAATCATTAGAAAATTCATATAACAGTATAAATATGCAAGTGCAGTATTTATCAAACACTATAAATACTTTTAGGGATTTTATAAAAGAAGAGAAAGTTTATAAAGAAGTGATACTTCAAGAAAGAGTTGATAAGTCATTGGAAATTTTAGATGCAGCTTTAGTTGGAAACCATATTGAACTTATAAATAACATTGATTATTCAGTTCCTTTAAAAGTAAGGTTAATTTCAGGAGAAATATCTCAAGTGATTATAAATATTGTAAGTAATGCAAAAGATATTTTGATAGAAAATAATATAAAAAAACCTTGGATAAAAATAAATCTAAAAACTAAAAAAAATAAGGCAATTTTATCTTTTGAAGATAATGGAGGAGGTATTCCTTTAGAGATTATTGATAAAGTGTTTGAACCATATTTTACTACAAAACACAAATCTATAGGTACAGGTTTAGGATTATATATGAGTTATAAGATTGTAGTTGAAAGTTTAAGTGGAAAGTTATATACAAAAAATACACAAAATGGTGCAAAATTTTATATAGAACTTCCTTTGATTGATTAATTATAATGAATTATTTGATTTCTTCCACTTTCTTTTGCGATATATAATCTTTTATCAACAGTTTTCATTACTGATTCTAAATCATCTTCATCTGTTGGAATAATTGATACTAAGCCAATAGAAACTGTCATATAATCAGAAATTTTACTTCCTTTACTTTCTATTTTAAGATTATTTATATTTTCTTGTAATTTTAAGGCTAAATTGTAACAAGCGTCACTTTTATAACAATTAAAAACTATTGCAAACTCTTCTCCACCTACTCTAAATGCGAAATCCGATGGTCTTTTACAGGTTTCTTTTAAACATTTTCCAATTTTCTTTAAGGCTTCATCACCATATGCATGACCATACATATCATTTAGAAGTTTAAAATAGTCTATATCAAAAAGTATAACTGAAAAGTATTTTTTCTCTCTTCTTGCTCTTTTCATCTCTAAATCAAAGATATTCTCAAAATGTCTTCTATTATATAAAGAAGTTAGTTGATCCGTAATTGAAAGCTCTTGTAACTGTTTATTTACATCTTTTAAAGCTTTTTCTGCTTTAATTCTTGCATTTCTTTCTCTCATTAAGCTAAGAGTTCTTGCTGAAACACCATCGTACATAGAAAGGATTGCTTCAATAAGAGTTCTAATTGAACCATTCATAAGTCGATCTGAAACTCTTTTTGCTTCCTCTTTAGATTTACCTTTTTGTATCTCTTTAATAACTATTGCTAATCTTTTATCTTCATCAATAATATGAAAAGATAGCCATCTAATTAAAAATTTGATAACCTCTTCAATAATATCAATAAGAGATTTATCTTTATTTTTTTCTCTTAATTCAATAACTGTAGGTAAAAATTTTGTATGACTTTTTTTATGAGCTTTTAATAAGGAACTATCTTCTAGAAATTCTTCCCAGATTTTTTCTTCCGCATCAAAATGGTAATCAGCATATTTTGCTAATTCATTGAAAGCATCTTCTATTTCTATCTCTTTTTCATTTATAAGCGTATTGGCTAAATTATTAAGTAATTTTACTAATATTTTATGTTGTTTATCAACCTCTTTATGACCTATTTCAAAGTTTTTGTTCCATGGAAATACTTCAAAATAATCTAACGATTCATTTTGTGACATTTTTAACCTTATTTTTTATTATTATAACAAATTATTGTTTTAGATTTAGCAATTAAAAAAATATTAGAAGTTATTAATTTATGGTGTTTGAAAGATATTATTTAAATAATTATTTTAGGAAAGCTTAAAAGCTTTCCCATTGTTCATCATCTTTTTTTGTATTATTTTGTTTTTCTTTACTTTTATCTTGTGTATTTAGATCACTGATGTTTAAATCTTTTGCTGTAACAGTTTCTTTTCCCAGAAACTTTTTCTCATCAGCATTACTTACAATTTTTGTTGCTATGTATTGTGTTTGAACGGCAACTTCTTTTGTATGTGTAGCAACACTTGCATTTTCTTGAGTTTGTTGGTCTAATTCAGTTACTGCATCGTTTATTTGTTCAATTCCTGATTGTTGTTCTTTTGAAGACATCTCTATATCTTTAATAATTTCAATTGTTTTAGAGATATTTTCATTTAAATCATGATATCCATGAATCATTTTATCTGCAATTGTTTTACCATCATTTGCTTTTGTGGTTGCATTTTCAACCAATGATTTTATTTCATTTGCAGCTTCAGCACTTCTTGATGCAAGGTTTCTTACTTCTTGGGCAACTACAGCAAAACCTTTACCAGCTTCACCAGCTGTTGCAGCTTCTACTGCTGCATTTAGAGAAAGAATATTTGTTTGGAATGCTATTTGATCAATTATTGTAATAGCTTCATTGATTGCATTTACTTGTTTATTTATTTCGTCCATTGCAAAAGTTGTTTCTGAAGCCAGTTTTTGCCCATCATCAGCAGAAGAATTTAATTCTTCTGCATATTTAGACATTTTAACTACATTTTCTGTATTTTGTACAATATTACTTGTAATCTCCTCTAAAGCTGCAGCTGTCTCTTCAAGTGAAGCGGCAGCTTCATTTGTTGAATTACTTAAAATATCAACATTTTCAAGAAGAATATCTGCACTATTTTGTAGAGTAAGACCATTTGCTTTATTCTCTTTTAGCATATTATTAATAATTTCAGCTAATGAATTTAATCCTTGAGAAGTTTTTCCTGTAGGATTTGGGATTCTATGAGTAAAATCTAAGTCTTGAAACTTTTCTAAGCCTAATTGAACTTTATTCATATCTCCACAAACTTTATCTGCCATAATATTAAGCATTTCATTAAAAATATTTCTTAATTCATGAAGTGATTCATTTTGTGAATCAAGTTCAACTTTTTTATAAAGGATACCATGTTTAGCTTCATTTACAATTCTTTTAACATCATCAATTACAAGCAGGTCTTTGTGTATTCCATCTTCAATAGTTTGAAGATATTTATTAAAGTTATCAGACACCATTCCAATCTCATCTTTTGATGAAACTTCAACTCTTGATTTAACATCTCCACTATTGAGTAGTTGTAGAATTCCTTTATTTAATTTATTTAATGAAGAAGCTATACTCATAGGTATAGAAATTGAGAATAATACAATAGCAATCACTATAATAATTGAAATGATTATTGAAGTTTGGATAAGATTTTTATTGAGTTTTGCTACCATTGGTCCAATCTCATCTTGTTCCTCTTTTATAGACAATTTTATATCTTCAGCTAAAGAAGCTATTTTAGTTCCAATAGGAGCTAAGGATTTAGTTGTGATATTATTTCTTTTTTCTATAATTTCAACTAAGTTATTTAGTCCATCAAGATATATAGAGATTGTATTTATTGTTTTTTTAATTTCATCTTTTCTTTTTTGAGATGTCATTATTGTTGATATTTTACTAATATCATCTTTTAATAAAGAAAACTCTTCTTGTGCTCTATTTATATCTTCTGTTGAATTGGTATTTAAAAATTTAACGACATATAACCGAGCTAAGAGTAGTAATCTAATTGAGTGAGATACTTCTAAAGCTTCAATATTTTGATTTTGATTTTGATTTTGTGCATCATACATAATTGAAGTTAACATTTGTTCTATTTTTTTACCATTTATATTTAAATTTTCATTTACAATTTGATTTCGTTGATTTATTAAAGAGATTACATTATAAAAATCTTTATTGTAAGTATCTAATTGATTTATTATTTGATTTAGCATTTCAGCCCTTTTAGGACTTTTTATCTCTTTCATTGCTATTTTTAGCAATTCAGAAGTATTCTTATAATAAAGATCAAATTCTTTTATACTAGCTTTTGATTGAGTTCTTAAATAAGTTGAGCCTTGCATTCTCATCATCAACATATTACCTTGAACTCTACTAGCTAACAGACTATCTCTTGCAAGTTCTCGATAGTTTGAAAAGCCATCCGAAGATTTATTTAATCCTATTATATTATATATAGCAAGAACAACGACAAATAGTAATATTAGGCTGAATGAAAATATTAATTTCAGTTTTATACTTAAATTTTTAAACATGATTAGCTCCTTTAATCTTTACAAATTATGATATAAAAGTAGAAATTAAATGGAACTTATAAAAAATATATAATGTTATTTGTTTTATTTTGATTTTAAAAATATACTAAAATTCTTTACTTAATCTGCAACCAACTTTTTGTATAGTTTCAATGATTTTATGTTCAAGTTTACTTCTTAATCTATAAATTAGAGTTCTTAAAGTACTTGTTGAGACTTCTGTATTTGGCCATATTCTTTCTTCAATCTCTTTAAATGGTACAATTTTATTTTCTGCTTCTATTAGTATTCGAAGAAGAAGATTTTCTTTTTTGCTTAAAGATATAGGAAAGTTTTTAAAATATAAATTGTTCTCTTGAAAATTATAGTAATAATCTAGACCTATGTGTATCTCTTTAGGACTAACATTCTCTTTTGTTTCTTTTTTTATCTTATATAATCCAAGTTGAATATTTGATTTCAATTCTTCTCTTTTAAAAGGTTTAATAATATAACAAATGGGTTCTGTTTTAATTGCCCTTTCTATGGTAATTTCATCTGAAAATGCAGTTATATATATAACGGGAATTTTTTCAATTGTATGTATTTTTTCAATTGTTTCAATACCATCTTTTCCACTTCCTAAATTGATATCCATAAGAATTAAATCGGGTTTATTTATTCTTACACTATTTAAAGCTGTATTGTAATCTGAAGCTATAGCAGTAACTTTAAAGTTTAAACTTTCTAGAGTTTTTTTTATATCTAAAGCCACAATTGTTTGGTCTTCTACTACAAGTATATTAGGACTAGTTTGATTATTTTCCATTTTAATAGTATTGTCTCCTCTTTTTTTTATTATACAACTTATTATATTACTATAGATTTAATAATCAATATAATTATGAGAATTAATTAAAGGGAATATTGATCTCAATTGTTGTACCTAGGTTTTCATTGTAAGCAGTAATTTTACCTTTAAACTCATTTATTATAATATTTTTGGAGATGCTAAGACCCATTCCTGAAGATTCTTTTTCTTTTAGTGTAAAATTATTTTCAAATATTTTATTTATAAACTTAGGTTCAATACCACCTGCTGTATCTTTGATCTTTATATTATAAAATTTTGTATCATGTGAAATATCTATAAGGATTTTCTTTTCTTTAAATTTTTTATTTGCAATATCAAATTCATCTAAAGAATTGTTTAGAATATTTAAAATAACTTGTGCAAATTCACTTTTATGTCCCTTTAAATTAATGGTTTTATCAATATTCTTTTCTATTATAATGCTTCCTTTTACAAATCGATTTTTTAAAATTCTTTCTAAAGTAGTTATAATTTGATCTAAATTAAAAAGTTCAACACCTTTTTCGGTAGACAAAAAGATTTTAAAATCATCTGCTGTATTATATATATAAGAAGTGTTTTCTTTAATTGTATTAAGATTTTTTGATAATTTATCAGCTGTAATATTATTTGTCTCAGAATCTATTTCAAGTGATTGTACGCTTAATGAAATAAGATTTAGAGGATATTTCCATTGTAAAATAATATTGTCAATTAAATTCCCAACTTGTGCTTGTTTAAGCTTTTTTGACAATTTTTCTTCCATTAACAATCTATTTGATACTTCTTCTAGTACTTTATTCTCTAAATCTTTGTTTAACTCTTTTAATTCTGTTATATCAATAGCAATACCTAAAATAAAATCTTTATTTAAAACTCCTAAGAATGTAATTTTAATTAATCTTGTATCAAAATACAATTTTTTATTGTTAGGGAGGATTAAACTATCTTCAAATTTAATATTCTTTTTTGAAAGCACTTCTGAATCTATTTTTTTATTACTATATGGAAGATCTTTATCTTTAAATTTGTATGAATTTTTTCCTAATAAACTATGTTTATTAGAGAAGCCATAAAGTTTTGAAAGAGATGTATTTACTAAAATAAAATTACCTTTGCTATCTTTTAGTACTATAGGAAAAGGTAAACTATCAATTAAAGTCTCTAATATTTTCATTTGAAAAGTTTGTAGATATGAACCTAATATTACAATAGGTAGTGTAATTAAAAATATTATAAAAAACATGCTAATAATACTCTTTTTTAATTCTATTAATTCATTTTTATAAAATTGTTTTTTTATTGAATAGATTATAAAAAAATCATTATCAGTAATTGAAAATTTATTTATATAATAAATATGATTTTTATCTGTAAGTTCGTTGTTTATTAGATTATCAATATTTTTAATTTCATCTTTTACTTGATAATTTGTTTTTAGTTGGCTACTCCATGATTTTTCTTTATTTGGATGAAGTAAAAAGTTTTTATTTTTATCCATATAATAAACATCAAAAATTCGTTGTTCTAAAATATAATCAATTAGCTCTTTAGCATTATAGTTTATTATCAGAATACCTTTGAATGTATCATTTAAATAAATAGGAGTTGATACTCTAATTGTTGGTTTATAAGGTATTTCAATTTTTCCATTTTCAATATTTAAATCAAAATCTGAAATATAAAATTGATTGTTTTTTAAAAGTTTTGTTTTTTTAAAATAGTATCTATTCCCTTTATTTTGCAGCTTATTTATTACAACGACTTTATTATTGATTTTATCTACTCTTAATTCCTCAATTCCATTTTTATCTAAAAATCTAAATTGGAAAATATTTTTATTTGTTTTTGAAAAGGTTTCAAAATCATGTAAAAGTAAAGCTTTTTTTTCCCAATTTGAGTTGTTATTTAAATAGTGAATAAAATGGGGACTTATCTTCACATTTTCAAGAATAAGTTTAAAGTGGTCAATCTTGTTTTTTATCTCTTTTTCTGTTTGTATAAATTCCAATTTTGCAATTTCTAGATTTTTCTTATAAAGTGATTCTGTTAGAGAATTTTTAAAATAGTTGTACATAAGAAAAGTTATAAGCCCATTTAATATAGCTACAATAATAATAAAAAAATAAGCGTTCTTTTTTGCAGAAATTGAATAATTCATATTAAACTCTCAAAAATAATATTTATATGAATAAATTCTATGAAAGTAATCTTAAAATAAAATATAAAATCTAGACTACTTTAAATTATACTTTAGTACAAGAGTAAGATTTATAGGAAATATTTTATTATCTTTATATCCTTGAATTGGGAAACTATTTATGATAGCTTCTTTTGCTGCTTTAAAAAAAATCTTTTTTCCTTGTATAATTTTTACCATTGTTAGTTTTCCATTATTTTGGATAGTGAATTCAACCTTTACACTTCCCTCAATACCACGTCTTCTTGCACTATTTGGATAAAATTTATTACTATTGATTGTTTTTTTCACTTTTGCTATATAATCATTTTTTATTTTAGATATATTTATTTTAGGTGCTACAGATACTATGTTTTCTACATTTTTTGAAGGTGATTTCTTAACTTCTTTTGTCTCATTTTTAATACAAGTTTTTGATTTAATGATTTTTTTTACTATTTTCTTTTTTGGCTTTTTTACTGATTTAATGATTTTTTTTACTATTTTCTTAGGTTCTTTTTTTAAGCTTTTGATTCTCTCTTTTTCTTTTTTTTGCTCAATTTCTTTTTTTTGTTCTACTTTTGCTTCAATAAGTGATACTTTAACTAAAGACTTTTTTTCTTCTTTATTGGTAATGTTTGATTGATTATTAAAACTATAAAATAAACTTGTAATAGTAGCTGCATATAAAATCAGCGTTATAAAAAAAGAACCAAAGTATCTCAATTTAGTTTTTCCTTTTTGGTAATTATCCCTATATTTTCGTAATTGTTATTTTTTAATATATCTAATAAAAAAATAAAGTTTTCAAATTTTACGTTTTTATCACAGTTTATTTGAATAGGTGTTTTTTTCTCATATGTTATAAGTCTTTTTTCAAAATCAGATCTATCTATATGATTTTTTTCAAATAGTATTTCACCATTTTCTTTTACAGTAATAGTGATACTTTTTTTATTTTCAATAGTTTTTGCACTTGATGCTTCTGGCAAATCTACAGGAATCATCCCTTTAGCTACAAATGAAGCAGTAGTTAATATAATAACTAAAAGAACTAGCATAATATCAATAAATGGAATTACATTTATTGAATCAAACTTTTTAATTTTCACATTTTGCCTTTTGATTTATATCCCATTTAGCAAGAAGTACTTCTACTTTTCTTACTAAGTGGTTATTAAATACAATTGCTGGAATTGCTACAATTAGTCCCATTGCTGTTGCTTTAAGAGCTAAGGCAAGTGAAGTCATAATATTTTTTACATCTATATCTCCACTTTCTCCCATTATATAAAATGTAATAATTATCCCAAATACAGTTCCTAATAAACCTATATAAGGAGCATTTGATGCAGTTGTAGAGATTATTCCAAGATTATTTGTTAAAGCAATCTCAAGCTCCTCTTTTGAATCATAATTTTCAAGTTTAATTGTTTTATAAAACCAAATTCTTTCAATCCAAAACATAATTGTTAAAAAACTTAAAAATCCTAAAAATCCAATCACACCATAATCTGCTAATTTACTTATTAATTCTATATTCATTTTTTACCTTAGTTAAAATCTTTTAATGAAACTTTTATAGCTTCTTCAAAGTTTTTAATCTCTCCTCCATATTTTTTTTGAAAATTTTCTGCATCATATTTCTTTTTAAATGCATATTTACTAATAGGTGACATTGTTCCTTTTTTATTACTTCCAATGACATATAAAGCTTTTGTTGCTTCTATAAATTTTAAGGTATTTGTATCTACAACTTTTATATCTTTTAGAGGTAATTTTTTTAATTTTAAATCTTCAGTTAAACAATGAATTGAACAATATTGTTTTACTTCACCATTAACTGTTGCACTATGGTTTGTTTTATAAAACATTGGTAGATTCATTCCACAAACTGCTCCATTTTGTTTATTTTTACCACTTTGAAGTAAAACAGCCTGCTTTATATCTACTGATTGAAACATTTTAGAAGTTTTGTGCGAATTGTGATTGTGCCCACCACGCTTTACACCATGCGTACTAAATACATAAGCTCTATAAAAATTTAATACTAAGTAAAATGTTATTAATGAAGAAGCAAATATAAATGCTAAAACTTTTTTACTTTTTGATACTTCAAAAAAGTTTATTCTTTTTGCTAAGATTAAATATCCCCATATAACAGCTAAATAGGGAAAAAAGTTGAATATTTTTAACCAATTGTCTTGTCTTGAAGCTAGATTCGAAACCTTAATCTCTTCAAATCCAAATCCATATAAAAAACCATTTACGATATCTGCATATGTATGAGTAAAAAAGCTATGCAATAAGTGAGCTAATCCCCCTATAATAAATATGGGAATAAAAGCATAACCTAAAGTACTAAGTGTTTTTTTAGTATCACTATTTAAAAATTTTGAAGCAATAAACATACCAAGATAAACAATTGATATTGAAAAAAATAGGGCATAAAAAAAAGAAAACATTCCTACTGTATCAATTGAAGTTATATTAAAAGTTTTTTCAAAAAAGTTTGCTGTTTTACTCCAAATAAATTGGTCTGCAATATTAGTTCTATTTAACCCATGGTGAAATGACATTGTAATAGGAATTGCTGCAACTATAAGTATGTATGTCCATACTTCAGTTAAATCAGTTTTAAATTTTTTGAATAATGTATTTGATGGTTTAGTGATTTTAAAATTAACTCCTTCACAAGCATCACTACAATCCATACATAAAGTACAATCCTCCATTGAATTCTTTTTTTCAAAAGTAAAAGGTTTTAGATTGTAACTACAGGCTTTTGCACAATCAAAAGTTTTACACTCTTTGCAATCCTCTTTATAAGTTCCAAGAAAAGTAGATGATATTTTATGAAATGCTTTTGTTAAAGTTCCAATAGGACATATATATTTACAATAATTCATATCTTTGTATAGATAAAAGAGTAAAAATGCAAGTATTGTTAGAATAGTAAACATTAATGCAGTATTTCCAGGGCTTTTCCAAAAACCAGGGAAAGTATAATAAACAAACCACCATCCTATAATTAATATAGATATTCCAATATACCTATTTTTTAAAAAATCTGGAAACTCTTTATTTAAACCAATTTTTGTAAGATATTTACCAAGAAAACCATGTGGACAAATACCACAAAAAATTCTTCCAAAAGTTGCAAGGGTAACAACCATAAACAATGACCAAAAAAGTCCCCAAAATAAATATCTTGTAAATATATTTCCTGATTCTGGTTCTTTAAAACCAAAATATATCCCATAAATAAAAAGTGCTAAAGTTAATATTTGAACACTTCTTATTACTTTTTTATTTTTAAAAAAGAATTTTAATATTGGAATATTATAGATATCATTATTATCTCTATTTTTATTAGTTATCATATCTTTTCCTAAAATTTATATCTTAAACCAGCATAAAATGATCTAGATGGACCAACAATAATAGTTGAATCTTCCATTGTATTATCAACTCTACTAGCAGTTAGATGTACAAATTGTTTATATTCTCTATCAAATAGATTATCAATTCTTGCAAAAATTTCTAAATCTTCATTAACTTTGTATGAGGTTCTTAAGTTTACTAAAGCGTATCCACCTTGTTCAAAATTATTAGTTTCATCAGCAAAGTAACTACTTTTTGCAATTAATTCAGGAGAGATTGTTAACTTATCTATTGGGGTATAATTCAGTGTTAAATTAAGAGTATGTTTTGGAGTTCTTGGAACTTGATAGCCTGTTAAGTCTAGTGTTTGAAATACTGCAGGACTAATTAAAGTTCTTACGCCCATAGGATATGCATAGACAGCATCTGAAACTAATTGTTTGTAATTATTTCTAGTAAATTGGGCATTTAAATATGTATATGCAAGATTTACTGACAGATTATCTAGTGGAGAACTATTTAAAGCTAATTCAAAACCTCTACTTCTCATATCTCCTACATTATCATAATAATTGTCTTCATCGGAACTTCTTATATAATTTCCTGCTCTCATACCAATATAATCTTTTCTATCTAATTGGTAGATTGATGCTTCATAATTAAAGTAATCAGTTTTCCCTCTTAATCCAAGTTCATAATTTAAAATCTCTTCTGAGTCTATATCTGTTTTATATCCATTATTGCTATTACTACTTATTTGTCCAGCAGTTGGTGCTCTAAAACCTGTTGAGATACTTGTATATAAATTTGTATTTGGATTGATTTCATAGTTTAATCCTGCTCTATAAGAGCTTTCATCAAAAGATGGAGCTATATTTTGTAACGGATTTAATAGATTTTCTAAATTATAATTTATGTCATCATATCTAAAGTTAAAAGTTGAAGTAAGTTTTTTTGTTAGTTCATATTTAAATTCAGTATAAAAAGCATTTATCTCTTCATCTAGATTTGAAGAGCTAGGACTTAGTCTACCGTATGAAGTTGTTCCCCACGGAAGAGGTGTTCTTTTTGTTGTTTCATTATTTCTTTGTATATCAAGACCTAACATCACTGCATAATTATTTGAAGAATATCTATATTCCCCTTTTATCCCATTTTGTGACCATTTCTCATCATTAGAATAATCATGGGCTTCATTAAATCCATCACCATTTATATCTTCATATGCTGATTGATATGATTTATCATCAGTATATCTATATGTATTTAACATTAAATTTGAGTTGTTTTCAAAATCTTTTGAGTAAGTAATAAAACTTTTTACAAGTGTAGTATCATAGTCAGAAGAGTAAGTAATCTCCCTAACACTTTTTGGGTCTAGTATTGATGCACTTGTTCCATGAACACCACTTCCATCACCACTATCAATTTTATTGTAACTAAAACCAAATACCACATCACTTGTATCATCTAAATAGTAGTTATATTTTGTACTAAAAGTTTTATCTTTTTTAAAAGCTCTATCCCAATAACCATCAGTATTTTTATAGCTACTTTGGATTTGTAAAGCAGAACTCTCAAAACTTTTGTTTGTTGAAATTAATACTTTTTCATAACCAAAACTTCCAAGTTGAGCTTCTAATTTACTAAAATCTTTCCCTTTTGGTCTTTTGGTCGTAATTACTACAGCTCCAGATAAAGCATCATTTCCATAAAGGTAAGATGCTCCACCTTTTATTATTTTTATTGTTTCAATATTATCTAAGTCAATATTTATTTTTCCAGTAGTCTCTTGAACTGGAACCCCATCAATAACAACGGCAATACCAGGTCTTTCCCCCATGTAAACTTGATTATCAACACCTCTAATATGTAATTTTACAATATCACCTTCTGTTTGCATTGCAGTGATACCAGGAGTTGAGTTTAAAACTTCAACTATATTCTGAGGGTTAATTTGCTCAACTTTTTTTTCATCAATTATAGTAACTGATGAGACTTCACTTTTTTTTGCTTCAAACTTGTCATCAATTGTTGTTGAATCAACACTAATAACACCCAAATCCTCTGATGCAAATAAAAGTGTTGATAGAGCCATAGATAAGATTACTGTTTTTTTCATTGTTCCTCCATAATTAAGGACACTAATATTAACAATAGTAAAAGAGAGATTTAACTATAATAATATTGGTGTCAAATACCAAGTTTCCATTCTTTTGTGGCCAAACAAGTGAGAGTGGGAACTTTTTAATTTTAGGATATTATCTAGTTGTTGTTAATTATTAGTTAATTTAATGTTAAATTAAGAATTAATTTATTTTTGTAAGGTTAGTCTTATATTTAGAGTTGAGAAGCAGAATAAACTGCTTCTTATTGAGTGATTAATTTAAGAATGTAGAATTATATTCCTCTTCATTGAAACCTATTGTAAATTTGTATTCACCATTCAATCCATGTTCAATTACAGGTCTTTTTAAAATTCCATTATCTTTTTCTATTAAAGATAATGCTTTTTTTTCTGTAGGTTTTTTATCTTTTAAACCTAAGTCTCTGTATGATTTACTTCTAGGATTTAGCATAGAAGTAGCTGGTGTAAAAGTTGTCCATTGTTCAACTTTGTCTTTCCCTACAGGAGTTTTAGCTAAGTCTATAAACTCATATGAGATATTATTATTATCAAAAAAAGCTTTTGCTTTTTTAACACTTGCACAACTTTTTATTCCATACATTTTCATTTTATTTCCCTTTTTTATTGAATATCAATATGATATTTTAAATTAAGTTGAGAGCTAAAATCTTTAGCAAAACCTAAAGCAATACCTTGGATTGTATAATCAACGCCTGCTTCACTTTGACTAACACTTTTTACAGGATATATATAAATATCCATACATTGGTCAAAATAAAAAGATATTGTTTTGTTCATTGACTGATCTAAAATTGTAACTTGCGAATTTTCAAGATGTAAAGCTTCATTTATATTGTGTCCATTTACTGTTAGAATTTCATAGTCTTGAAAATGAAAGTTATACTCCAATAAATATTTCATAGTAGAGTTTTCTTCACTTTTTATTTCTATAATTGATTCTACTTTTTTGTTATTAAATATAAAGCTTTTTGTTAACTGCGTATTCTTTTTTTGTTCTTTGTATACCCCTCCATTTCTTTTAAGTTTAATACTATTTTGACTAACGTTTTCTACTTCAAAAGCTTGATTTGCGAAATCTGCATATTCATTAAAGTTACAAGCTTTAAAACTCTCTTTATTTAAACTTTTATCTGTTATATGATCAATTGCTGATTTTTTTATATACCAATCTGTAAATAGTTCAATATCTTCAGTTGTAGACAATAATGAATCATTGTGTATTGTAGCAATCTCCTCATAACTATCGATCTCTTCAACTTCTAGTATATCTTTTTCTTCAACTTTTTCAATTTTGTCATGATAGGTTTCATGGTATCTAGTAAGTGTGTTTTGTAAATTGAAACATTGTTTTCTTAAATCAAATTCAATAATCTGTCCACCCATTTTCGGATCAATTATTGTGATTAAATCAGGAGTGTAAAATTTGTATTCCTCATAAGAGTCCATATTTATATCACATTTTTTACAGCCAGTATTATCTAGAATATTTTCACATTTAATAATATATTTATAAGCATTATCTCTTAAATTAGGAAGATAAATACCTCCAAAAACTCCATGCCATAAAACATCATTACACTGGATTCTATATAGATAATCTTTAAATTGTTCAGATACCTCTTTTGTTTTAGAAAGTTCTAATGCTCGTTTATGTATCCAATTACTTTCATTGTATTTAATAAAAAAGTTTTTCCAAATTCCACCACGAATTAGATATTCTTTATCCATATGTTGATGAACTAAATTTAAATAATCATTTGCATTTGTTGGAAGTGTTGCCCATTCTCCCATTTCATGGTAAGATACTGTTGGTAAATATGATAATGATATTGCTTTATTTTTATCATAAAAATCTGTAAATGTAGTGACATTTATTGTTTCATCTTGAATACATTTTTCAAAAAAGTTTTTAAGCCATTGTTTCTCATAAACTTTTTCATATGTTTTTGGCCACACTCCAAATTTTTCTCCATCATCAAAGATAATTGCAGCATTTTTACCCTCTATATTTGAAAACTCTTTTATTTTTTTAATACTATTATCAATAGTTGCAAAAGGGATAATATATCTTAGGTCTTTATTTATAGGGAAAAGAGCCATTTGATTATTACTGTTTTCTGTTAGGAAATAGCCATTTAATTCATCTTTTTTAAATCCTGATGCAATTAAGTGATAATCATCAACAATAACATAATCAATATCACACTCCTTTAAATCATCAATAATAGAGTCATCCCAAATTCTTTCAGTTAACCAAAGTCCTCTTGGTTTTTGATTGAAATTTTCTATTATAAAATCTGATAATTTATTTATTTGTGCAACTCTGTCACAACTAGGAATAGAAGCTAAAATTGGTTCATAATATCCCCCAGTAAAAAACTCAATTTGTGAACTCAAACTTTTTATTAACGAAAAAAGTTCGGGTCTATTTTTTTTAATAAACTCAAATAACCAGCCACTAAAGTGAACTGAACATTTAAAATCAGGATAGTCTTTTAGTATTTGGAAAAAAGGTTGATAAGATTTTTCAATTATTTCATAAACAACTTTATCAAAATTGTCTATAGGTTGGTGGCAATGAATACCAAATAAAAGATTTGTTTGCATATATATCCTTAAATTTTTTATAAAATAGTAAATAATTTATACCTATATTTTATTTTACTTAAATATAATAGTAACTATCATTAACAAATTGATTACATTATATACTTTTGCAATTAGAATGTAATTGATTTCATGTATTATAATATAATATTTTGTTATTCTAATACAAATAAATATAAAAGGAAAAATTATGGCATTAAAAGTAGCAATCAATGGAACAGGTAGAATAGGTCTTATAGCAGCAAAAATTATTGCTCAAAGAAGTGATATTGAGTTAGTAGCATTAAATACTACTAGTGATTTAGATATGCTAGTTTATTTGTTAAAGTATGATAGCGTACACATGGGAGTAGATGCTGAAATAATAGATGATAATCATATTAGTATAAATGGTTGCAAAGTAAAAGTATTTTCTGATAGAGATCCAAAAAATATTGATTTTGGTGGTTGTGGAGCTACAGTAGTTATTGAGTGTACAGGTGCATTTTTAACAACTGAAAAATGTCAAGCATATCTAAAAGGTGGAGTTGAAAAAGTTGTAATGAGTGCTCCTGCAAAAGATGATACTCCAACATTTGTTTTAAATATCAACACAGATTCTTATAATGGAGAAAAAATTATCTCTAATGCATCTTGCACAACAAATGGATTAGCTCCAATTTGTAAAGTTTTAGATGATAATTTTGGGATTGAAAATGGTTTAATGACTACAATTCACTCATATACAAATGATCAAAATATTTTAGATGTAAAACATAATAAAGATAAAAGAAGAGCAAGAGCAGCTGCACTTAATATGATACCAACAACTACAGGAGCTGCAAAAGCTATTGGTTTAGTTATGCCTCACTTACAAGGTAAATTAAATGGGTATGCTATGAGAGTTCCAACAGCTGATGTTTCAGTGGTAGATTTAACTGTTAATCTTAAAAAAGATGTAACAAAAGAGGATGTAAATAAAGCTATGGAATTGGCAAGTCAATCACAGTTTGATGGATTTATTGAAATCGATAATGACAAAAGAGTTTCAAGTGATTTTATAGGAAGTTCATACTCTTCATCATTTGTTCCTGATATGACTTCAGTAGTTGATGGTAAAACAGTAAAAGTTTTAGCTTGGTACGATAATGAATGGGGATATACAAGTAGGTTAGTTGATATGACTTTATTTGTTGGTCAAAATTAAAAGGTATTTGATGTCAATAGCAATAATGACCTCCGGAGGAGATTGTGCAGGTATGAACCCTGCAATTAAACAGTTTGTAGATTATTGTTTTACAAAAGATGTTCAACCATATTTAATATATGATGGTTTGGAAGGTCTCATTGATGGAAATATTAAAGCTGCAACATATGAAGATGTAGCTGGAATCATGCATGAAGGTGGTACCAAAATAAGGTCTTCAAGGTCAAAAAGATTTTTTGAATATGAGTATAGAAAACAAGCTTTTGAAAATCTAAAAAAGCATGGAATAGATAAGATTGTTATTTTAGGTGGAGATGGTTCTTTTAGAGCATTAAACCAATTTTATAAAGATTTTGGGGTGAACTTTGTAGGAGTTCCTGCTACAATTGATAATGATATATATGGTACAGAGTATTGTTTAGGTGTGGATACCGCACTAAATATAATAAGAGAAGCAACAGATGCTATTAGAGATACTTCTGCTTCTTTTAAAAGAGCTTGTGTGATTGAAACTATGGGAAGAGATTGTGGATATTTGGCATTGGTATCTGCAATTACTTGTGGGGCTGAGGTTTGTATTATTCCTGAACTTGATTATGATTTAGAATCTATAGGTAATAGACTTAAAGAAGAATTAGAAAAAGGGCGTAAATATATAGTTTGTGTTGTTGCAGAAGGTTGTAATCATGATAAATGTACAAGTACAAATCAACTTGTACAATGGTTAGAAACTGATATTGGTATTGAAACAAGAGCAACAATTTTAGGACATGTTCAAAGGGGAGGTAATCCAACGGTTTTTGATAGATTAATGGCTTCAGAGTTTGTTACATACTCTATAGATAAGCTTCTTTCAGACCATAAGGGAGGAAGTGTAATAGTTTATAACAAAAGTGAATTCCAATTTGTAACAATTGAACACGTAAATTCACAAAAATATAAAATTAGAGATGATTTATTAGAATTAGCCAAAAGGTTAGTTAACTAATAAAAAAAGTCTAAAAAAATCTAAAAGGAAAGGTAAAAAATGAAAGCGATTGTATTAGCTGGTGGGTTTGGAACAAGAATTCAACCATTGACAAATTCTGTTCCTAAACCTATGCTTCCTATATTAAATAGACCTATGATGGAGCATATAATCATAAAGTTAAGGGATGAGTTAGGTATTACTGAAATTGGAGTATTATTATATTTTAAACCTGATATTATAAAAGACTATTTTAAAGATGGTTCAGACTTAGGTGTTAAAATAGAGTACTTTTTACCTGATGATGATTATGGAACAGCTGGAGCAGTTGCTTTTGCAAAAGAGTTTTTGGATGAAACATTTATAATTGTTAGTGGAGATTTAGTTACTGATTTTGATTTTAAAAAAATAAAAAGATTTCATGAAAAAAAACAATCACAATTAACAATTACACTTACATCTGTTGAAAATCCATTACAATTTGGTGTTGTAATTGCAAATGAAGAGGATAGAATAGAAAGGTTTTTAGAAAAACCTAGTTGGGGTGAGGTTTTTAGTGATACTATTAATACAGGTATATATATTATTGAACCTGAAGTTTTAGATTTGATTCCTTATAAACAAAATTTTGATTTTGCTAAAGATTTATTTCCTAAAATGATGAAGCAAGAGATACCTCTTTGGGGATGCTCTCATAAAGGTTACTGGAGAGATGTAGGTAATCCTGAAAGTTATAGAGAAGTATTTAAAGATATATTTAGTGGTGAAATAAAACTTCCTTCTAAGGGTCAAGTATCAAAGATAGACAAAGGTAATGTTTATTTAGAAGATGGTAGTAAACTTAATAAAAAAATTAGAGTAGAAGGAACCGTAATCATTGGTAAAAATGTATCTATTGATGAGGGTGTTACTTTAAAAAATTGTGTAATTGGAGATAATTGTAGAATTAGTAAACATTCAGAAATTATTGATTCAATACTTTGGAATGATGTAAAAATTGGTGTAAAAGTAAAACTAAATAATTCAGTTATTTGTAATAATAATACTATAAAAGATGAAACTAAAGCTTCATTTGGTGTTATTATGGCTGAAAAATGTTTGGTAAATAAGAAAGTATCTTTTGAAAAGGATATTATTATGTGGCCAGATAAAGTTTTAGAAGCTTCATCTGTAGTTAGTTCAAATATAATCTGGGGGAATAGATATAAATCTTCAATTTTTGAAGATGGGGCAGTTATAGGAAGAACTAATATAGAACTTTCTTGTGAAATGACTACTAAGCTTGCAGGTGCTTTTGGTTCAATTCTTCCTGTTGGGTGTTCAATTTATGTTTCAAGGGATTATCATAAATCTACATTTATGTTAAAAAGAGCATTTGTTGCAGGGATTCTTTCAACCGGAGTTAATATTGTTGACCCATATAATGTTCCGTCAAACGTGATGAGACATGCTTTAAGCAAAACAGATGATGTTGTTGCAGGGATACACTTAAGACAATCAGTTTTTGACCCAACTCAAACAGAGATAATATTTTTTACAAATGAGGGATTAGTTTTAGATACTAAATTAGCTCAATCTGTTGAGAGAATATTTTTTAGAGAAAATTTTAGAAAAGTAAAATATGATGAGATAGGTACAATTAGTGAAGATAAAAATCTTAGAGATGTTTATATTCAAACAATTGAAAACTCTTTTGATAAAAACTTATTTAAAGATAGTGAACTTAAAGTTGCTATAGATATTATGAATGGTTCAACTTCAGATATTTATCCTAAAATCATAAATGAATTGGGGGTTGAAAACATTATATTAAATGCTCATAAAAGTGAAAAATTAAAACCTAATGATATTGTCAAAACCCAAGAAAATATGCAAAATATTGTTAGAGGTTTAAATTTTGATTGTGGTTTTTTAATATATCCAAATGGACATAAACTACAAGTGATTGATAATAAAGGTGAATTGATTTATGATTATAAATTGTTATTAGTGATTTTAGCTTTATTAGATAGTACAACAGATAGAAAATTAAAAGTGATTTTACCTGCATGGGCACCAGACTTTGTAACTTATGATAATATAGAGGTTTCAAGGGAAAAACTATCTAGTTTTAAAGCTGAGCAGTTAAAAGAGTATGATTTGATTGCTGATAGTGATGGGCATTTCGCTTTTAATGAATTTGGATTAAATAGGGATTCTATTTTCACAAGTTTTAAAATTTTGGAATTACTTGAAAAATCAGGTAAAAAATTATCTAAATTACATAATGATATACCAGAATTTTCATATAAAGGTGAAAATATACCTTGTCCTAGTTCTCTAAAAGGGAAAATGATGAGAAAATTTCTTGAAGATGCTAAAGGGAAAAAAACATCTTCAACAGATGGAATTAAAATTTGGATGAATGATGATGAATGGATACTTATGGTTCCTGATCAACACAATGAGTATATAAATCTTTATGTTCAGGCTGAAGATGAAAAAAGTGCTGGAAAGATTTTTTACTCATATCAAGATAAAATAGAAAAGTGGATAAGTGAATAAAAAAATATATTTGTCATTTTTATGGCATATGCATCAACCTTATTATAAAGATGATTATTCTAAATCAACTTTAATGCCTTGGGTCTTTTTACATGCTACAAAAGACTATTATGATATACCTTGGTATATGGAAAATTTTCCTAACATAAAGGCTACTTTTAATTTAGTACCATCTTTATTGGCACAAATAGAAGAGTATATAAAAGGTGAAGCAAATGATAAGTTTATTGAGTATTTAAGAAAAGAACCTTCAACCTTAAGCAATGAAGAGAGGCTATTTTTAGAAGAGTATCTTTTCTTGCCAAATGAACAACATATGATAAAACCCTTTCCTAGATACAATGAACTATTACTAAAATTTAGATCAGATAATAATACTTTGTTAAACTTTAGTAATGAAGAGATAATAGAATTAGAGGTTTTATTTTTACTTACTTGGTGTGGTAATTATTTAAGGGAAACTAATTTTTTAATAAAAGAGTTGATAAATCAACAAAGGGGTTTCTCTCAAAATCAAAAACTAGATTTAGTTCAAGCAATGTTTTCTTTTCTTGAACAAATTATTCCTTATTATAAAAAGTTAAAAGAAAAAGGGCAAATTGCAATATCAACAACACCTTTTTATCATCCAATCTTGCCCCTATTACTTGATAGGAAAAGTGCTGTTGAAGCAAAACCAGATGTCATTTTGCCTATTACTAAGAGTGCAGATTATAAAGGATTTGCTTCAAAACAAGTGAGTAATGCAATTGAATATTATGAGAAACATTTTGATACAAAACCAAATGGGTTTTGGCCAAGTGAAGGAAGTGTTAGTGAAAAAACCATAGAACTATTGGCTAAAAATGGTGTAAAATGGGCATGCTCTGATGAAGAGATACTTTTTAAATCTTTACAAAAATCTAATAAAGAGATGTTGTATAAGTCTTATTCTTTTATGACAGAAGAGGGAAAAGTAAATCTATTTTTTAGAGATAAATATTTAAGTGATTTAATAGGATTTGAATATAGTAAAAAAAATGCAAAAGAAGCAGCAAGTGATTTTGTTTCACATTTAAAAAACATATATCTAAGTGCACAAGATAGTATAGTAGTACCAGTTATTTTGGATGGAGAAAATGCTTGGGAGTTTTTCCCAAACAATGCAAAGGATTTTTTTGAAAATCTATATGAACTTTTATCTACACAAGATTGGTGTGAGTTAACTCTTTTTGATGAGATCGAAACTATAGATGAACTTGAAACTACACCTTTACATAGATTATCAAGTGGTAGTTGGATTAATGGAAATTTTGATATTTGGATAGGAAGTTCACAAAAGAACAAAGCTTGGGAACTTCTTGATATGACAAAATTTGATTATGATAAAATAAAAGACTCTTTAGATGAAAGAACAATAAAACAAATAGAAAAAGAGTTTTTAATTGCATTGGGAAGTGACTGGTTTTGGTGGTATGGAGATGATCACTATACAGAACTAAATCATCAATTTGATGATCAGTTTAGGGCACATTTAAAAAATATTTATAGGTTAATGGATCAAGATGTACCTTCAGATATCTATACTCCAATAGTAAAAAAAGATAAAGGTAAGTTAATAAATATAGAACCTACAGATTTTATTTTTCCTACTATTGATGGAAATATGAGTAACTTTTTTGAATGGTTAAATAGTGGAAGATTTGATATAAAAAAAGAGTTTAGTACTATGGATTCCTCAGCTTTATTAGTTGAATATCTTTATTATGGTATTGACAAAGAACCAAATCTTTTTCTATATTTAAAGGGTGAAAAGATCCAATATAAATCAAATTTTGAGTTAAGGTTAACTTTAAATGATATGATATTTATATTTGATATAAAAAAAGAGAAAACAAGTATTGAACAAAATGGTTTATATTTTGATATTGCTTTTGATAAAGGTGTAGAGTTAAAACTTTATGATTATCGAGAGAAAAAAATAAATCTTATGTTTGAGTTGTATGAAAATAATAAAAAAATCCAAAGATATCCTTTATATGATGAAGTTATTCTTGATTTTGATAATCTATTTTTAAAAAATTGGTATATTTAATAGGAGATAATGTGTCAGAGTTTAGATATTGTAAATTAGCAAGAGAATGGACACTTTTCGCTCCTGAACGGCTTAAGAGACCAAAAGATTTAAACAATAAAAAGGATATATATCTTGGTGAAATAATACATGATAAATGTCCTTTTGATTTAGAAAGAGAGGAGTTTACTCCCCATGAAATTGCAAGGGTTTCACAAGATGGAAAATGGAAATGCAGAGTCGTACCTAATCTATATAATGCTTTATCAATAGATATTCCCTTTCAATCAACTAGAGACAGTTTTTTTGAAAAATCAAGTGGTTTTGGGGCTCATGAAGTTGTAATAGAAACACCAAATCATGATAAGCAAATCTGGAATTACGATTTTAATGATTTAATAAACTATTTTACAATATTGCAAAGTAGGGTTATAAATTTAAAAAATGATGATAGGTTAGCCTATTTGTCTATTTTTAAAAACCAAGGTGAAGATGCTGGTGCTTCAATGTCCCATTCCCATTCTCAAATTATGGGATTGCCTTTTTTACCTAAAAAAATTAAAGAGAATGTAGAGTATCAAAAAGAGTATTTTGAAACCCATAATAGAGCATTATTTGATGATATCTTATATGAAGAGTTGAATTATGAGAAAAATATAATTGCACAGAATAGTGAATTTGTATTGTATTGTCCTTATGCATCACAGTTTGCCTTTGAAGTAAAAATTGTATCAAAGAAAAAATTAGCTTCTTTAAGTGAATTTAATAAAAGTGATTTAAGTGCTTTATGTGATATAACAAAAGAGTATTTCTCAAAATTTTATGCAGCATTAGGAGATATCTCTTTTAATATGATAATTAATAATGCTCCATATAAGGATTATGACGTAAATACAAAAAACTATTTTAGATTTAATATTGAAATAAAACCAAGAATTTATAAAGAGGCTGGATTTGAACAAAATACAGATATAAATATAAATGTAATATTGCCAGAAACGGCAGCAAAAATATACAAGGAGAGTAGATGAATATTCTATTTGCCGCAAGTGAAATATTCCCTTATGCAAAAACAGGAGGCTTAGCAGATGTGGCTCATGCGCTTCCTGAGTCATTAAGAGACGAAGGGCAAAAAGTTTATACTGTTATGCCTTTATATAATCAAGTTGATAGAGAAAAATATGAAATTATTTACAATGGGCTAACTTTTGACTATTGGCTTTTTGGTGTTAGACACCAGTTTGATATTTTTGAAAATAAAAACAATAGGGATGAACTTTTTATTTATAATCCAGTTTTATGTGATAGATGGGGATTGTACAATGATGATTTTGGTGATTTTGGTGATAACGCTTTAAGATTTGGACTTTTTTCATATGCTGTATTAGAAGTTATGATAAGGCTGAAACTAAAAATAGATGTTGTTCATGTAAATGATTGGCAAACTTCTTTAATCCCATTACTTATGAAAACTAGATACAAACTAAAACAAAAAACAGTTTTAACTATACATAATTTGGCCTATCAAGGGATTTTTCCTAAAAAAGTGATGGATGAATTGGAAATAGACTGGAAAAGTTGTTTTAAATTTGATGGTTTAGAGTATTTTGATAATGTAAATTTTTTAAAAGCAGGAATATCTTTTAGTGATAGTATTACAACAGTTAGTAAAACATATGCGCAAGAGATACAAACTCCAGCTTTTGGTGAAACATTAGATGAAACATTGAGAGTTAATAGTTATAAATTAAAAGGTATTGTAAATGGTATAAGTACTGAAGTATTTAGTCCTTCAAAAGATAAATTTATAGATAAAAATTTTTCAATAGATGAATATGGTGGAAAGTTAGAAAATAAAATAAATTTATGTAAAGAATTAGGTTTAAAAGATGACAAAAGAGCTCTTTTTATCTTTGTAGGAAGATTCACTTCTCAAAAAGGTGTTGATTTAATATTAGATGCAATTAGTTTATTCAAAACCTATGAAGCTAACTTTGTTATCTTAGGAAGTGGAGAAGATATTTATAATCATAGTTTTGGAAGCTTGGTAGGTGTATATGATAATATTCATATAAAAATAGGTTATGACGAAGCTTTTAGTAGAAAACTTTATGCTAGTGCAGATTTTTTATTGATGCCTTCACTTTTTGAACCTTGTGGTTTAAATCAAATGATTGCTATGGAATATGGAGTTCTTCCCCTTGTATCAAAAACTGGTGGGTTAAAAGATACTGTGACAGATTTTACTGATATAAAAGATATTGAAAACTCTTCTTTAGGTTTAGGAATAACTTTTGATGAGTATAATCTTTTTTGGTTTAATCATGCACTTGCAAAGGCATTTTCTTTATATGGAAATAAAGACAAATTTGAAAGAATCTCTAAGCACAATATGGGTGTTGATAACTCATGGATCCATTCTGCTAAAGAGTATTTAAATCTATATAAATCATAAAAGGGATAAAAATGAGTTATTTACATAAATATGAGATTGACAAAAAGTATTCAAAAAGTGTTGCTTACTTTTCGATGGAGTTTGCAATCCATCAAGCTTTAAAAATTTATTCAGGTGGTTTAGGATTCCTTGCAGGTTCACATATGAGAAGTGCTTACGATTTAAAACAAAATCTTGTTGGTATAGGGATGTTGTGGAGTTATGGTTATTATGACCAAAATAGAGATGAAGATAGATATTTGAAAATTGAGTTTAGAAGAAAAAGATACTATTTTTTAGAAGATTTAAATATAACTGTAAGTGTAGATATAAATGGAAAACCTGTTTATGTACGAGCATATTTAGTACCAAGTGAACTATTTAACAGTGCTCCTTTAATTCTTTTATCTACAGATATTCCAGAAAATGATTATTTATCAAGAACTATTACCCATAAGCTTTATGACTCAAATACAGAAACTAGAATTGCACAAGAGATTATATTGGGAATTGGTGGTACAAAAGTATTAGAGGAGTTGAAATATAATCCTGATGTTTATCATATGAATGAAGGGCACTCTTTGCCAATGGCTTTTGAATTATATAAAAAATTTAAAGATATAGAAGAGGTTAAAAAAAGAGTTGTCTTTACTACTCATACCCCTGAGGCAGCAGGAAATGAAGAGCATGATATAAATCTTTTAAATAAAATGGGATTTTTTAGTGAAACTTCATTAGAAGAGGTTAGAACTATAACAGGTGTTGAGGGTGAAAAATTTTCATTAACTGTAGGGGCTTTAAAAATCTCAAAGATTGCTAATGGTGTTTCAAAAATCCATAGTGATGTTGCAAATGAGATGTGGAATTTTGTAGATGAAAGATGCGATATTATATCTATTACTAATGCACAAAATAGAAAATATTGGACTGATAAAGGCTTATTGAAAGCTTTAGATGAACATGAAGATTTTGAACTAGAAGCTAGAAAAAAGCACTTAAAAAGATTGCTTTTTGATGAGGTGGCAAATCAAACAGGAAAGATGTTTGATCCTGATATTTTGACTATAGTTTGGGCGAGAAGATTTGCTGAATATAAAAGACCTGGCTTATTAAAGCACGATTTGCAAAGATTTGAAAATATGATAAATAATCAAAAATACCCTATTCAAATTGTATGGGCAGGGAAACCTTATCCCTTTGATGCACAAGCAATAAATATTTTTAATGAATTAAATTATATGGCAAGATCGTACAAAAATATTGCAGTATTGATTGGGTATGAATTAGATCTTTCAATGAAACTAAAAAAAGGATCTGATATTTGGCTTAATACTCCACGAGTTACAAGGGAAGCTAGTGGTACAAGTGGTATGAGTGCTGCAATGAATGGAGCGATTAATTTATCTATTGCTGATGGTTGGCATCCAGAATTTTGTAGAGAAGGGATTAACTCTTTTACAATTCCAACAGAGGGAAGAGGTCTATCAATAGAAGAACAAGATAGATTAGATAATAAAAACTTGATGGACACTTTAGAAAATAAAATTATACCTTTATATTATGATAATAAAAAAGAATGGTTAAATGTGAAGAAAAACTCAATTTCAGATGTAATACCAGCCTTTGATTCGGGAAGAATGGTACATGAGTATTATACGTTAATGTATAATAAATAGAAAACAAAAGGAGTAAATAGTAATGGGGATAAATAAATTTGCAGGAAAAAAGGCACCAAAAGAGATTTTAGAAAATATACCAAAATTAATAAGTGATTATTATGTAAAGGTTCCAGATGTAGAAAATCCAGCACATCTAGTTAGCTTTGGAACTTCTGGTCATAGGGGGAGTGCTTCGAAAAACAGTTTTAATGAAGAGCATATCTTAGCGATGGCTCAAGCAGTTGCAGAGTACCATTTAGAAAAAAAACATAGTCAACTTTTTTTAGGTATGGATACACACGCTTTATCAATTCCAGCCCATAGAACTACTCTTGAAGTTTTAGCTGCTAATGGTATTAAAACATATTATGCAAAAGATTTTGAATATACTCCAACTCCAGTAATCTCTCATGCAATTTTAACCCATGAGAATAGTGATGGAATTGTAATAACTCCTTCACACAATCCTCCTAGTGATGGTGGGTTTAAATATAATTTTAATGATGGTGGACCAGCAGATGAGACTATTACAAAAGTTATTGAACAAAGAGCAAATGAGATTTTAAAAAATGATTTAGAAGATATTAGAGTAATGGATTTAGATGAAGCATTAGAAACAGGTTTTCTAATTGAATATGACTATATAACTCCATATGTAGAAGATTTGAAAAATGTAATTGATATGGATGCCATAAAAGATGCAAATCTTAAAATTGGTGCTGATGCAATGGGCGGTTCAGGGATGGCTTTTTATAGAGCTATAAAAGAGAAGTATAATTTAAATATGGAAATATTTAATGATACTGCCGATTTCACATTTTCATTTATGCATTGTGATAAAGATGGAAAAATAAGAATGGATTGTTCTTCCTCATACGCAATGGCAGGATTAATTGATTTAAAAGATCAATTTGATATTGCCTTTGGAAATGATACTGATTTTGATAGACATGGGATTGTAACTAAAAGTAAAGGTTTATTAAATCCTAATCATTATCTATCTGTAGTGATTGATTATTTATCAAGAAATAGAGAATTTGATGGTTTAGGTGTTGGGAAAACTTTAGTTAGTAGTTCAATGATAGATAGAGTTGTAAAAGATAATGGTAAAAAAGTATTTGAAACACCAGTAGGATTCAAATGGTTTGTTAAACCTTTTATCAAAAAAGAGATATTTTTTGGTGGTGAGGAGAGTGCAGGGGCATCTTTTTTAAGAAAAAATGGTGAAGTTTGGAGTACAGATAAAGATGGGATTATTTTAAATCTTTTAGCAGCAGAAATTTTAGCAAAAACAAAAAAAGATCCAGGTGAATATTACGATTCTTTAATTGAAAAATTTGGAGAACCTGTTTATGGAAGATTAGATGCACCAGCAAATGTACAACAAAAACAAGCATTAAAAGAATTAAAACCTGAAGATATCAAACAAGATACTTTAGCTGGAGAGAAGATTGAAAATATCATAACTAAAGCTGATAATGGAGCAAAAATAGGTGGTTTAAAAGTTGTTTCTCAAAATGGATGGTTCGCAATAAGACCTTCTGGTACGGAGGATATATATAAAATCTATGCAGAAAGCTTTAAAGGTGCAGATCATTTAAAGTTAATTCAAGAAGAAGCACAAGAGATTGCAAATAGTATATTTAGTAATCTTTAATAACCAAAAATGTATGCGAATTCTTGTATAATAAAAAAATATATTAATATTAGGAAAAATTATGAAAATAGATTCAGAAAATTTGATAAAAGAGAGTTTAAAAAACGAAAATGATTTTTCTAGTGCTTCTCATGTAATAGATAATTTTGCCTCAGAGGTGAAAAATACTGAAGTAGAATTTGAAATACCTAATAGATATAATAAAGATACTTTACGGATAATATTAGTAAATACAGAAAAGTATTTTGTATATTGGGAAGTTAGTGATAAAACTTTAGACGATGAAAAAATTAATTTAGAGAATGAAAAATTGTTTTTTAAAATTGATGATATAGATGGAAATGAATTATATAGTTTTGATTCTTCTTTTGCTTTAGGAGATTATTATATAAATTCAAAATTTGAAAATATGGATATTCTAGTTAGAGTGGGTGTTATAGAAAATGGAAAATTTAAAGAATTATTTTGCTCAAACGTAATCCATACATTCTCTTCAAAAATAAACTTTCCTAGCCAAGATGAATATGAAGCCTTATTAAGCAAAGGATACAGTTGGAGTGAAATAATAAGAACAACAGTTGAACACTTTGATTCTGCAGGATCATCATCAAAGTATATAGAAGAGTTAGAGAGATTAAAAACATTTATAAAACAAAATGAAAAAGATAAAATATCTTCTTCAACAAACCTAAAAGGAAATATTGATGGTTAAAGGTTACTGGGTTCCAGTTTTACATTCACATTTACCCTTTGTAAAACACCCGAAATATGAAAATTTTTTAGAAGAACATTGGTTATTTGAAGCTATCACAGAATGTTATATTCCCCTTTTAAAAAGATTAAAAAAGCTTGAAGATGATGGTATTGATTTTAAGCTTACAACGTCAGTTACTCCACCTTTAGCTGAGATGTTATCAGATGAACATCTAATGGGCAAATATAGAAAATATTTAGATACTCATATTGAACTTGGAGATAAAGAGATAGAAAGAACTATAAATGATGAACATTTCCATTCAATTGCGAATTTTTATAAAGAAACATTTATTGAAATAAAAGAGTTTTTTGAAGGTTTCTTAGATGGAAATGTATTAAATGGATATAAACATTTTTACTATAATGGAAGTTTAGAGGTGATTACTTGCGGGGCAACCCATGGGTATCTGCCTATTTTAAGTGTAAATGAACATGCGGTTAGAACTCAAATTGATATAGCTGTAAAAGCTCACAAAAAACATTTTGGGAAACATCCAAATGGAATTTGGCTTCCTGAGTGTGCATATTATGATGGTTTAGATAAGATTTTAAATGAAAAAGGGATCAAGTTTTTTATTGTAGATTCTCATGCTTTAACCTATGGAAGACCAACTTCATTAAATGGAGTTTATTCTCCAACCTATACACCAAATGCAGTTGCAGCTTTTGGTAGGGATTCTCAATCATCAAAACAAGTATGGAGTTCAAAAGAGGGATATCCTGGTGATTTTAATTATAGAGACTTTTATAGGGATATTGGTTATGACTTAGATTTTGATTATATAAAACCTTATATTAATCCAGATGGAATAAGAGTATTTACTGGTTTTAAATATCATAAAATCACAGGAACAACAGACTATAAAGAGGTTTATAACCCTTGGGTTGCTTTGGAAAAAACAAAAGAACATGCAAAAGATTTTCATTGTCATAGGGAACAACAGTTTGACCATTTAAGTAAACTTATGGACAGAACACCAATGGTTGTTTCACCTTACGATGCGGAGCTTTTTGGTCATTGGTGGTTTGAAGGTCCTGAGTTTTTATCAAATATGTTTAGAGAGATTGATAAAAATAAAACAATAAAAGCAGTTACTCCAATGGAGTATTTAAATATGTATCCAAAAAATCAAATTGTAAACCCAAACCCTTCTTCTTGGGGAGACAAGGGCTATTATGATGTATGGCTAAATGAAGGAAATGATTGGATTTATAGACATCTTCATGAGATGGCAGATGTTATGGAAGCTAAAGCAAAAGAGTATTTTCACACAAGTGATGAAAATATCTCAAGAGTTTTAACTCAAATGTTAAGGGAACTACTTTTAGCACAAAGTAGTGACTGGGCTTTTTTGATGACAACAGCAACAGCAACAGAATATAGTGAGAAAAGAACAAAAGAGCATATATCAAATTTTAATGAATTACTTGGTATGATAAACAGCAATAACATAGATTTTGAAAAGGTAAATTCTTTAGAGAATAAAAACTCTATATTTGATTTTATTGATTTTAGAATATTTATTACAAGTTAAGGTAAATTATAATGATAGCTGTTTTTAATGCGATAACAAATATTGCAGAAGATATAGAAAAAAATGTATTTGTAAATTGTGAAAGCTTTTTAGAAAGAGGTCTTTCTGATAAACAGATGCACGACAGTGTACATAAATACTGTTCAGAGGTTATACAAAGAGAACTAAAAAAAGTAAAATCTGTACATGGTTTTATTGGTAAAGATAAAAAAGAGTATACAACAATTAATGAGAGTGGAAAATATAAAATAAGTTATGTTGCAATAGACAACTTAGATTTATTGGATGTGAATTTTTCACTCGGTTCAATTTTTGGTATTTATGAATCTCATATGGATGCATTTCACCTTAAAGCTGCGATGTATATAACATATGGACCAACTTTTCAATTAGTGTTTGCTTCAAAAACAGAAGGGGTTATTTATTTCTCTTTTGAAGATGGAGAGTTTATTGAACAAGAGCCTCTTCTTTTAGCAAATGAGGGTAGAATTAACTCTACGGCTGGTCTTGTACCTGAGTGGAGTGAAGAGCACAAGCAATTAGTTAATAGCTTTTTTAACAAAGGATATAGACTAAGATTTTCAGATTCTTTATCTTTAGATACACATCAAATATTGTTTAAAAAAGGTGGAGTATATACTTCTCCTTCAACTAAATCTTTCCCTGATGGTAAGTTAGAAGTTATATTTGAGGCTTTCCCTATTTCATATATAATAGAGCAAGCAGGTGGTAGAGCAATTAGTAAAAAAGGAAGAATTCTTGATATGACTTCTGTTGAAATTGGTCAAAAAACACCTATATATTTTGGTTCGACAAAAGAGATTCAAGCAGTTGAAGACTCTTTTTTAAATAGTTAACTTTTTTAGTTAACTATTTGAAGAGACTTTATGGTCTCTTTTATACATCTCTCATAATTTTTTTTATTTTGAATTTCATTAAAACTGTTTGTTAACATTGAAAAAACTTCATAAGTTGGATTTTTACTATAAAGTTCTTTTATCATATACATTAGTGTTTTAATACTTATTTGATGGGAAAGAGAGTTTGATGAGTGATTATCTAAAGCACAAGCAAGTTTATATTGATTGTCTATGCAATAAGAGGCATCAATAAATATAATTTTTTTTGCATCTTTTAATTCTAAAGATAATTCAGGGGTTAGTTGAAAAGTTGATATAAGTTTTGTATTGGGAAGTTGTAGCTTTTGAAGTTTAGCTATTACATCTACTCCAAAAGCATCTTCTCCCCTTAATTCATTGCCAAAACCAACTATTATTAGCAATTTATCCTCTTTTTATATTTTCTATAATATTTTTATTAAAATCTCTTATCTCAATATTTGAAGAGATTACTCCTAAAGCATGGGTTGAACAACTTAAACAAGGGTCAAAACATCTAATAACAGCTTCGACTCTATTTAAATCCCCATCTCTTATATCTTTACCATCAACAAAAGTTTGGGCAACTTGTTTTACACCTTGATTCATAGCAAGATTGTTATTCCCTGTTGCAATTATTAGATTTACTCCTGTGATTACTCCATTATTATCAGATTTATAATCATGGAATAAAGTACCTCTTGGTGCTTCTGAACAACCTACTCCTTGATTTCTGTTAATACTTGCATAGGCTCTTATTTGTGAATCTAGTGTTTGTTCTTCATTTAATAACTCTTCTATTCTTTCTATTGCATAGATAATTTCAATTAGTCTTGCATAATGGTAATAAAATGAATTTAACACAGGTTTTCCATTGTTTAGGTTTTTAAATCTTTCAAATTCAATATCTGCTAAATATGTTCCACATCTATTTGCAATATTTAATCTAGCAAGGGGTCCAACTCTATACATTCCTTCTTTATAACCTAATGGCTTATAATATGGAGATTTTAGAAAACTATCCTCTTCAACAGCTTCTCCAATATAATCTTTATAATCTTTTGGGTCAATTTTTTCTTCTAGAATATTTCCTTGGCTATCAATAAATTTTAAAAATCCATCATAGTGCTCAAGTTTTCCCTTTTTACTTACAATAGACATAAATAGTGATGGAAAATTTGCAAAAGAGTTTATCTCTTTCTCAAATTTATGCAGACTTTGAATATAATATTTAAGTGTATTTTGGGCTATATCCATTGCTTCAGGAATTTGAGCTAAGATACTCTCTTTTGTTTCTTTGGTAATCTCATGACTTACTCCACCTGGAACAATCCATGTTGGATGGATTCTTTTTCCCCCAAGAGTTTCAATAATTTTTTGACCAAAAGCTCTTAGTTTAATTCCATCTTTTGCCATTTCTGGATTAGTTTGCATAAGTTTAAATATATTTCTATCTTCTGGTTTTGCATCAAATCCATAAACAAAATCTGGACTACTAAGATGATAAAAGTTTAAAGCATGTGATTGAACTATTTGAGCTAAGTTTATAATTCTTCTTAAGTTCCTAGCTGCTTTTGGTGGCCGAACTGCCAAAAGGTTATCACAAGCTTTTGATGAAGCTATAGCATGACTTACAGGACATATACCACATGTTCTAGCTGTAAGTGCTGGCATTTCTGTATAAGGTCTTCCTTCACAAATTTTTTCAAATCCCCTATATTGAGTTACATGTATTCTTGCATCCTCAACCTCTTTTTTTTCATTTAAATCTATTGTGATTTTAGCATGACCCTCTATTCTTGTTACTGGACTTATAACTATTTTCTCACCCATTCTTAATCCTTTTATATACCAAATCTTGTGTATTTGCTAACATCAACTTCAATTCCATTTATAAGCCCTTTTAACACTTCATAAATAGCATTTGCAGGAGTTGGACAACCTGGTACAAAATAGTCAACATCCACAGCTTCATTTAGGGGTATAACTTTTTCTAAAAGTTTAGGAACAATTTTATCTGGATATTTCCCTTTATTTAAATCAGCTAAATCAAAATATCCTTTTTCTAATGCCGCATCTGTACCTGCAAGATTTTTTAATGTGGATACATTTCCTGTAATTGCACAATCTCCAAGGGCTAATATTTTTTTAGAATTTTTTCTTATTGTATTTATAATCTTTAAATCATGGTCTGTACTTATTGCTCCTTCAACAATAAAAAGGTCGATATTTTTTGGTACCTCTTTTGCATCAACATATGGGCTATAAACAACATCCATATATTCAGCTAATTCAATAATTCTTTCATCCATATCTAAAAAAGACATATGACAACCAGAGCATCCATCAAGCCATATTGTTCCAACTCTAATTTTTTCAGTATCTATCATTTGTTTTTCCTTGCTTGAATTAGATTTGTTACTATATTTTTCTTTTTAACCATCTCTGTTGCACTTAGACCTTTTTCAAAAAGTGAACCTGTTGGGCAAACTTGAACACATTTTCCACAACTTGTACAACTTTCACTATCAGCCCATGGTTCATCCATATCATGGATGATTTTTGAATCTATCCCCCGTCCAAATAAATCAAGGGCATGGGCTCCTTCTACTTCATCACAAACTCTAATACATCTTGTACAAAGAATACATCTATTTGGGTCGTAAACATAATCTTTATGTGAAGCATCTATTTCAAAGTTTTTATGAATATATGGCACATGACTATGTTCAAGTCCTAACTCAATAGCTTGATCTTGTAGTTCACAATGACCATTTGAAACACAAACACTGCAAGTGTGGGTTCTTTCTGCAAAAATCATTGATAAAACCATTTTTCTATGGGATTGAAGTTTTTCTGAATTTGTAGTAACTTCCATCCCCTCTTTTATCTTTGAAGTACATGCAGGAACTAAACCTTTTGCTCCTTTTACTTCAACCATACACATCCTACATGAACCTACACTACTTAATCCCTCTAAATAACATAGTGTTGGGATTTTTATGCCATGCTCATTTGCAACTTCTAAAATTGTAGCATCAGATCTTCCTGTAACATCAACTTCATCAATTTTGAATGTTTTAACCCTAACTTTATCTTTAAGCATCTTTAATCCCCTCTAAATATTCTTCTTCGAAATATTTTATTGTACTTAATACTGGATTTGGTGCTGTTTGACCAAGTCCACAAAGACTGGTGTCTTGTACAACTTCACACATATTTTTTAGAAGTTCAAAATCACTTTTTGTTGCATCTTTTTTTATAAATTTATCTAATAGATTTGTTAATTCTGAAGTTCCCACTCTACATGGAACACATTTTCCACAAGATTCACTTTGACAAAATTCCATAAAAAATCTTGCAACTTCAACCATATTAGAACTGTCATCCATAACAATAAGCCCACCACTACCCATGATAGAGCCTATTGATTTTAATGATTCATAATCAACTGGTATATCAAGAAGTTCTTCAGGAATACATCCTCCACTTGGACCTCCTGTTTGAATAGCTTTTAACTTTTTCCCTTCATTTAAGCCTCCACCAACATCGTAAATTAATTCCCTTAGTGTAATTCCCATAGGGACTTCAACTAAACCGGTATTTTTAATATGACCTGTTAAGGCAAAAACTTTTGTTCCAGGAGATTTCTCAGTTCCAATACTTTTGAACCATTCTCCACCATTTCTTATTATAGGAGTAATATTTGCAAATGTTTCCACATTGTTTAACACAGTAGGAGACTTCCATAAACCATAATCACTTAAGTGTGGAGGCTTTTGTCTTGGATTCCCTCTATTCCCTTCTATTGAAGCAACTAAAGCTGTTGCTTCACCACATACGAATGCTCCTCCACCTAATCGTACTTCAATATCAAAACTAAAACCACTATCTGCAATTTGGTTTCCAAGAATTCCCTTTTTTCTGGCTTGTTTAATTGCTTTATTTAATTTTTGTACAGCAATTGGATACTCTGCCCTTACATATATAAAGCCCTTTGTTGCTCCACAAGCATAACCAGCCAATGCCATGCCCTCTATAATCTTATGTGGATCAGCTTCCATTATTGCTCTATCCATGAAAGCACCAGGATCTCCCTCATCCCCATTACATATAATATATTTTTGTTGGGCATCAACTTTTGATACAGTTTCCCATTTTAATCCAGTAGGGTATCCACCACCACCTCTACCTCTTAATCCAGATATTTTTATCTCATTTATAACATCTTGAGGTGACATATCTTCTAATGCAGTATATAATCCTAAGTATCCATCATAGGCAATATAGTCATCAATATCATCAGGGTCTACAATACCCGCATTTTCTAAAACAATTTTCTTTTGTCTTGTAAAAAAACTTTGTGTAACATCACATTTTTTTTTCTTTATTGGTGTTTGTTTATTAAGGGTTTCAATAAAACTATTTGAGTCCGTAGCACTTATTTTACTATAAATTGATGCGGAGTCTTTTACTTTGTGGTAATGTGAAACCATAATTGCTTCAGAGCATAAACCATTGCATCCAACCCCCTTTACTTTGCATCTTTCATCTAAACCATTATCTTTTATCTCTTTTTTTAAATCTTTTAGAAGTTCTTCTGAACCTAAAGAACAGCAACCACTACCAACACAAACTCTTAATTCTTCATGGGAATTTCTTTTTAAATCTCTTTTTTCTTGAGCAAGTTTTTTTAAATTTTCTAATGAATCTAACATTTTATTAACTCCTCAGCTTCAATAATTGATTGATCAACATCTAGATGACCAACAGACTTATTATCATAAATAGCAATAGGTGCCAATGAACATGCCCCAACACATCTAGCACTAATTAGAGAAACCAAATTATCTTTTGTAGTTTCTCCTGCTTTTATTTTAAATCTTTGTTCAAGTCTTTCAAGTATTTTATTTGCATTTTTTATATAGCAGGCTGTACCCATGCAAACAACTATTGTATGTTTTCCTTTAGGTTTTAGTCTAAAGTAATGGTAAAATGTTGCAACACCATATACTTTTGAAAAAGGTATTTTAAGCCTTCTTGCAATGAATTTCAACGTTTCATTTTCAAGATAACCAAAACTTTCTTGTGCAGTATGTAATGTCTCAATTAGCGCACTTCTATCATAATTTAATTTTTTCATGGTCTTTTCAACCATCTTGTAACGGGAATCATTAGGTATAGTTGCTAACAAAGTAAATCCTTTCATGATTTAATTTATATATTATATATAGTTTAGGTTTCAATAATATTACGAATATGTATATTTATTATAAATAGTTTATATTTTAATAAGCTTAAGTGAATTTTAGATTTTTAATAATGTAAATTTTAAAAAAAGTGTTTATTATAAGTAAAACTTATGGAATATTAAGGATAAATTTATATAAATAGCGTTATTATTTCCTTGATTAATTTCATGCATATCTAATGAGTATCATAAGTAACTCTTATGGTACTCTTTTTTTTGTATTGATATAAGTGCAAAATCCCACACTAAATTTATTACTAATCCTAGAAAAAAAGCTACTAATACATTTATATTAAAGATTTCTCTTTCTTTAACAACATTTAAAACTATTGTACTTAGAGGTAAACTCCAAATGAAAAAATAGATACAAAGAATTTTAATAGAAACTTTTACTTGAGGTTTAATAGTATACATTTTTTACTCCTTAATTTAGGAGTCTCAAAGAGGGCATAAATAAAATGTGCAACCCGACTATCTACTTGAGACTCGTGGCTTTCCGTCCCTAAATCGCTTTAGGTTTGGCAAGTTTTTTGTTAGTTTATCAAAAAAAATTATTTTTGTAAAGAAAATATTATAAAAATGGTAATTTTTTTATTATTTTATATATTTAGTATAAAAATATATATGAGGACAAGACTCTTTTATCTGTACAGTTTTTTGTTCAATTTTATTAGAAATTAAATTGCAAGTTTGAAGATTGTTTTTAGAAGGATTTGAAAGTAATAATCCTGAACAAAGAGTATATACATCTTGTAAGTTTGTAATTTCATTTGCAATTAAATAATATGCAATTACTTCATCTTTCATTTTGTAGTGTAAGTAATTTGATGCTAAAACAGTTAGTGTTATAACAATTAATATAGGTAATAATATTAATTTTATTGTCTTTTTTATAGTGTTTCCTTTTTTATAATTTTTAATTAATTTACCAAAAAAGTAATAATAATTTCCTGATTTCAGGATTTTAATATTATAATTGATTATTAAAGGTAGCTATTATCATGAAATCAAAAAATGAAAAACAACTTTTAAAACTTATAAAATATACTCCATTGATACTGATTTTCCTTTTTTCTATTTTTGTTATCATTTTTACATATATTGATCAAAATGCAATTTTTCAAACAGAAAAAAATAGTATGAAAAAAGAATATATAACAATTAACAAAGAAAAAATTAAAGAGATTGTAAATAGAGCTTGCACTTATACTAATAAAACTTTTAATAACACAGAAAAAAAATTAAAAGAATCTTTAAAAAAAGAAGTTCTGAATGCACATGCTATTGCGATGAATATCTATAAACAAAATGCTGATAAATCAGAAGAAGATGTAAAAAAGATGATTATAAATGCACTAAGACCTATAAGATTTAATAAAACTAGAGGTTATCTATTTATTTATGAAACTGATGGGAAAAATATATTGAATGCTGGTTTCCCAAATCTTGAAGGGAAGTCTTTATGGAATTATCAAGATTTAAAAGGCACCTTTCTTTTACAGGAGATGAAAGAAATATTATCAAATAGTGATGAAACATTTTATGATTGGTATTGGGAAAAACCAGATGACAATGAGTCTAAAGAGGTTAAAAAGATAGGTTTTTTTAAAAAGTTTACTCCTTATAATTGGTTTATAGGTACAGGTGAATATTTAGAAGATTTTGAAGTAGATGTGAAAGAGAATATATTAACTTATTTAAGAGAATTGAGGTATGGGAAGAATGGGTATATTTTTGTATTTGATTATGATGGAAACTCATTAGTTCATTTAAATAAAAAAATTGAAAATAGAAATTATAAAGAGTTTAAGGAAAATAAACAAATGTATTCGATAGGGAAAAAAGTTGTAGATACTGGTAAAAAAGGGGAAAGTTTTTTGCAATATGAAGGGATATTTAATCCAAATAAAAAAAATTTATCAATGAAAACTGTATATATAAAAAATGTCCCTAATTTAAAATGGATAATAGGTACAGGTTTTTATGAAGATGAATTATATGAAAAAATAAATAATACACAAGAAAAATATGAAAAAAGATTTGAAAAATATATACAAGATATGTTAATTATTGCTTTGATATTAACTATAATTTTTTTATTTTTATCCATATATATTACTTCCTTATTAGAAAAAAAATTTATAACTTATAGAAAGGAAATTGACAAACATATTAAAGATAATACAAGGCAACAAAATATATTGGCATATCAATCAAGAATGGCAGGTATGGGAGAGATGATTGGAAATATTGCTCACCAATGGAGACAACCTTTATCAAATATATTAACGGTAACTAGTGGAATGAAGTTAAAAAAAGAGTTAGGGATTTTAGAAGATAAAGAGTTAAATGAATCTTTTGACCAAGTTGCAAATACTATTAAATATTTATCAGGTACAATTGATGATTTTAGGAACTTTTTTAAACCTGACAAAAAGTTTAAAAAGTGTTTAGCTCAAGATATATTTAAAAAAGTTATGACTCTACTTAGTGCTCAGTTTAAAGCCCATGATATTGAAATTGTTTCAAATATTGATTTTATAGAGTTTCAAACTATTGAAAATGAATTAATTCAAGTATTGATAAATATATTCAATAATGCAAAAGATGAATTACTTGATAAAGATAGTAAAAAATTAATTTTTATTGATATGTATGAGAAAGATAAAAAGATATTTATTAGTATAAAAGATAACGCAGGAGGAGTCCCTGAAAATATAAAAGATAAGATTTTTGAACCATACTTTACAACAAAAAAAGATAAACAGGGCACAGGAATAGGCTTATATATGAGTAAAGAAATAGTAGTTAAGCATTTAAAAGGAAAATTTTATTTAAATAATGAAACTTTTAAATATGATGAAAAACAATATAAAGGTGCAGTATTTACAATAGAATTAGATAAAGAAGAGGAGATATAAATAAACCTTTTTAGGGCTATATTAACTGTTTATTAACTACATATAAGTATAATAATTTTATTTTTTATCAAAAAGAGGTACATACTAATGTCAAAAAAATTAATATATTCATTTTTTATAGTTACAATTTTCATATTTACAGGTTGTGTAAAAAAAGAAAATCAATTAAATTTATCAGATATAAGTGCAAAAAAAGAGAATACAATTGGTACAACAATACATGATGCAGTTAGAATTAACGATTTAGAATTAGTTAAAACTTTTATTAATAAAGGTGTAGATTTAAACAAAAAAGATAGATTTGGTTATACCCCTTTACATCTTGCAGCTAGATTTAATCATTTTGATATTGCAAAACTATTAGTTGAAAAAGGTGCAGATGTTAATACAAAAGATAAATATGGTGATACACCTTTAATAGATTCTACTAGAAATGGTTACACAAATGTATCAAAACTTTTAATTTGTAATGGAGCAAATAGAGATACTTTAGATAAGTACGAAATGTCTGCATTACATTATGCTTCTAAAACAAATGATGTTTATATCTCTAAACTTTTAAGAGCTGATGATATTGAACCTATTTGTTCAAATAAAGAAGAGGTGGAAGTTGAGCCTAAAGAACAGTTTTATAATTTAATTACAATTGATGATAATGATGTAATCAATGATAATACTCCAAAAATATGTGGGAATATTATTGACTCGGATGTAAAACAAGTACAAATAACATTTGATGGTGGGAAAACCGTAACTGAAGCAGAATTAAAAGATAATAGATGGTGTGCACAAGTTGAGACAAAAGTTGAAAATGGAACATACAATGTAATGGCTATGGCTATAAACTCTGCTAGTCAAAGAGGAAAAGTTGAAGATGAGTTAAAAATTTATGTGATAAATGAATTATATGATGTTTTAAATGATGAGTTTAAAGATGATTTTGCAATATGGAATGCCCAGTTAGATGAAGATACATTAACATTTAGATTTAAAGATCCAGCTATGATGTTTAAAAGGGGAAGTAGTAAAATAAATGATAAGTATAAAAAGATTTTAAATCAATTTTTTCCTAAATATGTAAATATCTTAAAAAATTATAACAATGAGATTATAAATATTCATGTGGAGGGTCATACTTCATCTAGATACAGAACAGCTCCAACACCTGAGGAAAAATTTGAAAAAAATAAAATTTTATCTCAAAAAAGAGCAGATGCTATTTTAGAATATTTAGAAGGAATTAATAATTCAATAGTTTTAGATAATAAAAATTTTATACAAAATACTTTTATCCCTGAAGGTAAATCATCTTCAGAAGTTATTTATAACAAAGATGGAAGTGAGAATTATGAATTATCAAGAAGAGTTGAATTTAGAATAGAAACTAGATAGAAAAAGGTGATATATGATAAAGACTGTAGAAAATCTTTTTAATGATATAAGAGAGGCTTTATCATATAATAAGCCTTTTGTAGCAACTAATAAAAATAAAATAGATTTTGACCCTAAAATCTCTCAAATATATATAACTCTTTTTCAAGAAGCTCAAAGACCAATTAGATGGGGGTCAAAAAAGAATACTTTTGAAGATAGTATAAATAGAGTAATTTTTAAATTACGAACAAATCCTAACTTTTTAAATTTTAATTTACTTGATAAAACAAAATGTCGTATTTTATTTGAGATAGTCACTAAAGAATATCCTTGCAATATAAGAAATTTAACCACAATGAAAATGAACTCTCCAAATAGGTTTGAACCTGGAGTAAATGGTTTAAAATGGAAATATAAAAATATTCTTCACTATTTTATGCCAACGGATGCTTATACCAAGTCTATCATGAGTGTAAATCAGTTATTAAATTTTCTATCAAAACAGTGTGATATAGCAAAAAGAACAAATAAAATTAGTGAACGTGTTCATTTAATGAGAAGGGAAGATATAGAATATACTTTTATAGATTCAAAAGCTTATGTAAGTTACGAAAATCAGGTATTAGAATTACAAAGGGGGTACCCTTTACCTGTAGATTTTAATAAAGAAATAGTTTATGATAAAACTATTAAAAGTATTAATTGGTTAGTTGAAAATATGAATGATAATGGAAGTTTTTTATATTTTTACGACCCTTATAAAAATACAATAGTTGATGATATGCATCCTAATATGATTGATCCTTTATATAATAATATATTAAGACATAGTGGTGGAACGATAACTTTACTTAGAGGATATGAATTAACAGGTGAAAAGAGTTATTTAGAAAAAGCAAAAGATTCAATTGATTTTTTTATCTCAACATTTAAAGAAGAAAAAATAGATGGAAAATATTCTTGTTTCCCTTTTTTTAACAAAAAATCTAAACTTGGTGGGGCTGGAATAGGACTTGTATCTTTAATGCATTATTATCTTAATTCTAAAAGTAATAAATATAATAAATATATGGAGGGTCTAGTAAGACATATTCTTAGTAGAATTGATGAAGAGGGTGAAATGATTGGTTATTATATCCATCCTAAATATAATGATGGGAAACCAATAATTAATCCTGATGATGAAACAAAAAAAGAATTATTCTCTTTTTATTATCCCGGTGAAGCTCTTTTGGGTCTAGCTTTATACTATCGACATATGAAAAATGTCGATGAAAAACTTCAAGAAGAGATAAAAGAAAAAAGTGAAAAAGCATTAGATTTTTTAGTTGATATTAGACCCATAAAGTATGATTATTTATTTGAACCCTTACCAGCAGATGCATGGCTTATGCAAGCAATTGAGGAGTGGGTAAAAGTAGATGGCTTAAAAAAACAAGCTTATATAGATTTTGTATTTAATGATACAAAACAGATGTTTAAGCATATGTATACAGAATATAATACTTTGAAAAGAAATAAAGATTATATAGGTGGGTTCTTTTATCAGTTTGGAGACCATGTTTATCATGATGCTTCAAGATGTGAAGGTGTAGTTAGTGCTTATTATTTGGCTAAATATTTAGAAGATGAAGAGAAGGTTTCGTGGATAATGGAGCATATGTTGTTAAGTGCAGAAGGTTTGATGAAAACTTTTCATGATGAAAAATCAAACTATTGTCATATAAATCCTAAAAAAGCACTACATAGCTTTAGGTTTAAATTAACTAGACAATGGGTAAGGGTTGATTCTGTACAACATGCAGCTTGCTTTTTTGCAAGATTATTAAAAGTATTAAAATAGTTTATATGAGTGAAGGGTAATTTAATGGATGGTATAAGTGCTTTAAAAAAGATTGATAAAAGACAATTATGGAGACTTTTTATTGATGGAAGGTTTCATAAAAAATATCGTGGTTGGACAGGTTATGAAAATCAAGAGAATGGTTCAACGCAAGGGATGATTAATGCATATACCCATATGCTAGAAAATTTTGATTTATCAAAAGGTGTTAGTTGCCACTATTTAAGAAACCTTCATCATATTTGTATGTTTAATGTTCATTCAACGTTAAGGGAAGCTTCACCAGGAGATTTAAGATGTGAAGAAACTGGTTTTAAATTTTTTGCTGCAAGAACAACATTAGAGTTTTTTAAAGAGTTATTTGAATTAAGAAAAAATGACAATGTAAAGCTTTTTCATAATAAAGGTTTTGAAAAATCTGCGAAAGATTTAGATGTTTTTGATGTATATAAACGATTAATGAAAAGAGGAAAACTACAATTTAATCCTTGGTTTCCAGAGTTGGATGAAAAGACTAAAAATATCTTGGATCAAAAAGGAAGTTTTGTAGAGTTTTATGAAGCTAAAGCTTATGTGCAACTTCAATTTGCAAAAAAAATGGAAGAGATTGTAAATAGATTTAATCAAAAACTACAAAAACTAGAAGGTGAAGATAATATCATAAGTGAAATAGCTAAGTTTATTCAGGAGATTGAGTTATTACACCCTTTCCCAGATGGAAACTGTAGAACATTTTTAACTTTGACAAATCATCTATTGTTATATAAAGGTTTATTACCAACAATGATTGAAAATCCAAACTTTGATGGTACCTATTCTTATAAGGAGTATGCTTATGAGATAAAAAAAGGGATGGAATGCACTAAGAAATTATTAGAAAATCCAAATGAAAAACTATATAACTACTCTATAGAAGAAGCTTCAGCTGAAGAGATTTCAAAGTTCAAAGATATGGCTTCAAAGTTTATTTCTACTATTGAGAAATTCTCTTTTGAAATACCTTTAAATATTGAAGATTCTATATATTTGACTCCTGAAAATTTAACAAAAATAACAGGTGGGAAATGGATTAATTTTAATCCAAATATTTTATACTCAAGAGTTGGAACTCACAGCGATGCTAGAAAAGGTTTTATTAGTTTTTTTGTATCTTTATCAGATTGGAGAAAAGAAAACCTTTCTTCTGAAGTTATTATGGAAAGGATAAACTCTTGTGTAAAAAAAGGTGTAAACACAATTGTTGTTGATAGAGAAGAGTATGCAAAAGGCTTAAAAATACCAGTACTTGTTGTGGATGATGTAACTTCAATGTTAAGAAAAGTTGCAATTGAAGTAAGAGAAAAAGTTAATCCTCAAACGGTATTTGTAGGGGGTACTGTAGGAAAAACAGGTTTTAAAATACAATTGCATACTTGTTTAAAAGATATTGTTAATACCCATGCAATTTTAAATAGTGGAAATATAAAACTTCCAATTTTGTACTCTTTAGCAAGTTTAAAAAGTGATGACAAAGTTGAGATAGTTGAAGTATCAGGTGCAGCAAAATATAGTTGGGGTGTAAGTAGAAGTAAAATTATCTCTCCAAATATTTGTGTTTTTACAGATATAAATTTAGTTCATATGGATATTCATAAAAGTGTAGAAAACCTAATTAGAAACAAGGCTTCAGCAGTTGAAGGTTTAAAAGAAAATGGTATTTGTATTGTAAACAATGATGCTTTATATGCCCAAGAATTAAAAACTGTAATTAAAGAGATTAGAGAAGATGCAAAGATTATCACTTTTGGTGAATCAAAAGAGAATAATGCACATATTATCTCAAAAGAGTTTAATTCAGATGATTTCTCTTGGAATATAAAAGCTATGATAAACGAAAAAGAGATTGAGTATAAGTTACCATTGTTTCAAAATCATGCTCCAATACAGAGTTTAGGAGTTTTATTAGTTGTTGATAGTTTAGGTTATGATATAAAAGAGGCTGCATTAAATTATAAAAACATTAGTACCTTTCAAACAATGGGTAGACTTTTTAGAATTACAGAAGAAAAAAAGAGTTTTGTTTTTTATGACCAGTCTTTAAGGGGCTCTATACAAGGTATGGAATCAGCTTTAAATGATTTAAAAAACTTTAAAATCAAGGGTAAAAAGATAGCACTTTTAGGTGGTTCATCCATTGAAGAGGATGGTGAATTTACAAAATTACAACATGAAAAACTTGCTAAACTTTTAAATGAGAGTGATATTGATTTACTTTATACTACAGGTCCGTATTTAAATTATCTACATGATAACTTAAATGATGAATTAAAATCTAAATTAAAACTGCATAGTGATGACAGAGAATTATTAGTTGAAGATCTTATAAAAAACATAGAAAATGATGATTGTGTTTTTGTAATGGGAAGTGCATATTTAAGACTAGGCAATGTTGGTCAATATATTTTATCTTTAGGGAAAAGAGAACAGATTGGATAATTATGAGTGAAAAAATATATCTAGATGCACAAAAACTAAAAGAGATAACAAAAGGCTATTGGATAAATTGTAAAGAGAACATTAACTTTACAGGAATTGGAACCCATGGGGTTTTAAAAGAGGGTAATTTAAGTTTTGCAATTGCACTTGATAAATGGAGAAAAGAATCAATAGATATCGAATATGAATTATTAAAAATATTTAGAAAAAAAGTTTCAGCTGTAGTTATTGATAAAAAAGAGTATGCACAATTTTTTAATAAACCTATGTTAGTTGTTGATGATGTAAATAAAGCAATGGAAAAAGTTGCTTGTGCTATTAGAGATGAGTTAAATCCTATAAGAGTTTTAGTTGCAGGAAGTGTAGGAAAAACTGGATTTAAAACCCAATTGCATCATATCCTTTCACCCCTAATCAATACCCATGCAATAATCAATAGTGCAAATGTAAAATTACCAATCTTATATTCTCTTTTAAGTATGAAAAAAGATGATAAGGTAGAGATATTAGAAGTTTCAGGTGCAGCAAGATATGAAGTGGGTGTTGAAAGAAGTGAAATAGTAAAACCAAATATTGTAGTATTTACAAATGTTACTCCAAATCATATGAGAGTACATAAAACATTAGATAATTTTATAAAAGCAAAGGCTTCTGCTGTAGTTGGGATGGTTCCTAATGGTTTTTGTATTTTAAATGAAGATATGGATACATATGAGATACTAAAGAACAAAATAAAAGAATTAAGACCTGATGTTAAAATATTTACTTTTAGTAAAGAAAACAATGCCGATGCCTTTTTATTAGAAAACACTTTTAATCATAAAGATTTTACATGGGATGTAAAAGCAAATATTAGAGACAATATTGTTGATTATACAGTTCCTATGTTTCAAAATCATGCTCCTTTACAAAGTGTTGCAGCCTTATTAGTAGCTGCTTTATTATCTCAAAATATAAGTAAAGTTAGTGAAAACTATAAAAATTTAATTTGTTATGAAACAATGGGAAGATTATTTGAAGTGGTTTTTGATAATAAAAAGATTTTATATTATGATCAATCTTTAAGAGGTGCAATTGAAGGGATGAGATCTGCACTTTTAGATTTAAAAAATATAAAAGGAAATAGAAGAATTGTAGCTGTTATTGGAGGTTCTTCAACTGAAGAAGATAATTCATTTACAAAAGAACAACATACAGCTTTAGCCTCATATATAAATGATGCACCTATTGATTTATTATATACAACAGGACCATATTTAAACTATCTTCATGAGAATCTAAATGAGGAAATGAAGAAAAAAGTTATTATGGATACAAATGATAAAGATAAAATTTTTGATAGTTTAAGGGAAAATTTACAAGAAAATGATTTATTATTTATAATGGGAAATGGGTACTTAAAACTTGCAACTATAAGTTCAAGGATTTTTAAACTTGGCTCTAAAAAACAAATAAAGTAATCCCATGATAAAAATATCTTTTTTTCTTTCTATATTTTTATTTTCAAAAATATTGTTTGCAAATGAGTTTCCAACTTTTGATATACATTTTGCTGTTTTGACAAAAAATGACAAAGCACATAAAAAAGCTACATTAAAACAATTAAAAAAAGAAGTAGATATTTTAAATAAATATTTTGTAAGTGAAAACAAAGATAAATTAATAAATTTTAGATTTAAATCAGCATCCTTTTATAAAGATATAAAAAATTCTAAATGTAAGTTTATTCGTTTGGGAGATACAAAAGAAAAATACAATAAAAAAAGAGTTTATAAGGAATATTTTACTTGTAAAGATATAAAAGTTAGGGATACAAAAGCGATAAATATATATGTTATAGATAGTTATTCTCCTTTTTATGGTTATGATAAATATACCACTTCAAGGGGAGCTTTTAATAAAGCTTCCCATCCTTTTATTTTATTAGATTGGAAAAGATTAAACCATACTAAACAAAGTCCTGAAGAACATGAGATGGGACATTGTTTTGGATTAGGACATGTTTGTGTAAAAGATGCCAAATATAACAGCGATACAAATATTATGTCTAGTTCAAGTAATTGTAAAGGTAGTGGTGGACAAAGAAATATTGGTTTTAATAAAGAACAAGTTTCTATGATAAAAAGAAATGCAAAAATAATAAAACAAAATTTTAATTTAGAAAAAGTTTTTAAAAATGAAGAAACTATTACAAAACCTGTTAATAACTTAGTTGAAAAATTTATTAACAATGGTGGAAAATCTTATAAAGATTTAAATTCAAAGGATTATCAATACTCTTATATGTACGATAATTTTAGAATATTTTATTCTTTATCTGGAAAAGATGCAATAAAGAATATTGAAGATAAAAATAAAAATTTAGTACCAGATAAAATAGAGAGTTTAATGTATCAATTAGTTTTTTCTAAAAATATTTTAGAAAACTATTTTTTATTAAAAGATCCTTTAAACTATTCTAATAGTCCTTTTGTTTTAAGAGGTTCAAAATATATAGATATAAAAATTAGAGATGTAAAATCAAAAGCATATACTTCAAATAAGAATGTACTTTCTAGATTTTCTATTACAAAAAAATACAATTTACATAGAGGTTCCGTTATTTCAATGACTATTAATAAAGATTTTAAAAATGACAACCTTATCCCTTTTCACGAAATGACACATATTTACCAAAATGCAAAAACAAGATTAAGAAACGATTGGTTTTCTGAAGGTTCATCAAGATGGCTTGAATATAGTTTAGAAAATAAAAAAATAAAAAATAGAAAACTTCCTAAAACTCAAAAAGAGTTATTATCCCTTTTTTCTCAAGGATATAATGCTGCATCTTTTTGGAATAGTTTAGGTAAATATTGTGAAGATTCTGAAAACTTAACTTTTAAAAAGTATAAAATACCTGAGTATTTACAGTTCCCTAAAATCTCAAATGGATTTAAAAACACAGAGTTTTATAAATCTTTATTAGATAATTTACAAGAACAAAGTATATATGCAACAAAAGCAAAAAATTTAAATAACTATTTAGAGTGGCCGGCAAAACAGCAGAAATCAAAATCAAATAATATATTTTTATTAAAAGCATTAACTAAAACAATAAAAGAAAAATGTCAAATAGAAAAACAAGAGATAAATAGTTTTATAAATTTATCTGAGAAATATTTGAGAAGTTATTAAAGGGATTAGATGAAGAATTTTAATTTAACAGCAGTAGGGGATTTAATACTTGCTCGCAGAATGCATAAGTTTTATGAGCAAGATTCCATTGAAAAAATATTTGGAAATACTTTAGAATACTTAAAAAATAGTGATTTAAATCTTTGCAATCTTGAAACAGTTATAACTCACAAAGGTAAACTATTTCCTAAAAGAGAGAAAAATCCTTACTATTTTAGATGTAGTGTAAAGTTAGCTCAACTTTTAATTGACTCAAATTTTCATGCTGTAATAACTGCAAATAATCATGCTATGGATTATGGTGAAGAGGGTGTTGTTTTTCAAAAAGAGTTTTTAGATTTTATGAATATACCAAATTCAGGAAGTGGAAAAAACTTAGCTGAATCAAAAAAACCAATGTATATCAAAGTTAAAGATAGCATTGTTGCAGTAATTAGTTTTTGTACAGTTAAACCAAAAACATTGTTTGCAACAGATGAAAGGGGTGGAATATTTTATATTAGTAAGATAGAAAATATCTCATCAACTTTAGAAGGGATTATTAAAAAAGCAAAAGAGCATGCTGATTTTATAATAGTTTCTCCCCATTGGACAGAAAACTGGGTAGATAATCCAGAAGAAGAGTTAAGAGTTCAAGCAAAAAAATTGATTGATTTTGGGTGTGATGCTATCCTTGGACACTCTTCCCATCTTCTTTTAGGAATGGAAGTTTATAAAAATAAACCAATAATATACGATATGGGTACATTTTTAGTAGATACTATTGCTGGTAATGAATATTTAAAATACTCAGCAATGTTTAAATTAGAGTTTTCCAATAATCAAATTTCACAATTAAATATCTATCCTACAATATTACACAATGGTGGAGTTGAAACAGCAGATGAAAAATGCTTTTCATATGTTAGTGAAAAACTTCAAAGTTTAGATGATAATAATTTAGAAAATTTAGAAATCAACAAAGATGAAAACAATATTAGATTTATTTTTGAAAAAGAGAAAAAAAGAAAGAAAAAGAAAAAAGATATCTTTATTTATGATATAAATGATATTAAAAAAGATGTGTCTATTTATGAAGAAAAAAATTTATTAAGTGAAGATGTTGCAACAAATTCAATAAATATACAATTAGAACATGGATATAAGATTTTAGATTACCAAGCTGTGGAAAGTTTTAGAACAGGTTCAGGATTTCTTTCAAAATTAACGTTTCAAGTTGGAGAAAAAAGTTTTTCAAATATTGAGGTTAATATAGTTGGTAAATCTAAATATGGTCAAACATTTAGTGAAATACATCCTATATCAAATGGGGTTTATAATTCTATACATTGGAAAAAAGATGATATTGTTGTTGATGAAGTTTGTTTAAGAATTAATAGAAGAGTGCAACCTGGGATATACAAACTTTATTGTGCATTAATTGATACACAAACAAATGATTATATAAAAACAATTGATGGAAAAGATTTTGTTGAACTCTCAGAAATATATATATTGCCAGAATTGGTTTCAAATTTGGCATCGGGAATTGATTGGGATGGAAAATTAAAAGAAACAGTAAAAAGAAAATTTGAGGATGAGTTTATGAATGAGCCAGAAAGATATTTATTAGAGGGAATTAGAAAAGAGTTTATAGATGGAAATAAGTTTGATAAAAACTTTTCATTAAGAGCATTTGAACAAAAATATAAATTCAATTCTTCTTTATCATTAATATATTTAACTTTATTTCAAGATGGTAAAGGTTCAACCAAATGGGGTAGCCGTAGAAAAGATTTAAAATCAGCTCTATTAAGGGATATTGAAAAGATTCAATCAAAAAGAAATTATTCAAAATTTGATTTAGAAGATGAAAACTGTGGAATCTTACTTGAAATGGTTATTGATAAAATAGATATTCCTGTAGATGAATTATTAAAAGAAGAGATATTATTTGATGAAAATAAATTAGGATATGAGTTTCAATTTGACGATAAAATAGATGTTTTAGTAACAGAAGCAGAATGTAAATATTTTAACCTTTATACAAATAGGCAAAAGATAGTATTTTCATTAATAAAATATGGAATTACAGAATTTGATGATTTAGAAACTTTTTTGAGAGAAAATTATGAAAAAATAGTATATAGAAAAGTTAAAACAGTTGCATTGGTTAATTATCAAGGTAATACAAATGGATATGTAACTTTTAAAAATATCGATTCAATAATATTTTCATAGAAAGAATAGGAAATAAAATGAGAAACAGTGAATATATTTCTAAACTATTTAGACCACCTTTAGAAAAAAATGATAGAGACCAATATGTTTGTTTAGATAAAAATGAACCCCCTTTTAGTGCCTTTGATTCAATTGATGGTATGTTTAATGATTTAGATATGAAGATGTTAAGGATCTATCCTGACTTATATGATTTATATGAGAAGTTAGCAAAATTTGTAGGAGTTGATGTTAATAATCTACTTATCACTCAAGGCAGCGAACAAGCACTAAAGTATGTATTTGAAGTATTTATTGATGAAAATGATGAAGTAGTATATTATAACCCAAGTTTTGCCATGTATGATGTTTTTAGTTATCATAGAAAAGCAGTGAAAAAATATGTTGAATTTAGAGATGATGCAACTACAAAAGTTGAAGATATTATAGATAAAGTTACAAAAAATACAAGATTATTCTCACTTATAAATCCCCATAATTTTACTGGAACTATGTTTACTCTTGATGAGGTAAAAGCTATTGCAAAACACACTTTAAAGACTGATACAATCTTTTTATTAGATGAGGCATATTTTCATTATATAGATATAGATACTGTAAGTTTAATAAAAGAGTTTCCAAATTTAATTATTACAAGAACCTTTTCAAAAGCCTTAGGAATTCCTGGGGCTAGAGTGGGGTATGCCATTTCAAATCCTGAAAATATAGAACTTCTTAGAAAATATAAACCCATAGATGAGATTGATTATTTAGCAGGAACAGTAGGGAAAAAAGTTTTAGAGAATGCCCAAAAAATTTTAGAAAAAAATGTCAATCAAGTTAAAAAGTGGCAACAAATTTTTAAATCTGCTCAATTAAAAGATATAAAATATATGGATACATATGCAAATTTTATATTACTTAAATCATCAAATTATGAATTTCATAAAAATATATTGTTAGAAAATAAATTTTTAATTAAATATGATTTTAAACAAAAGTGTCTTGAGAATTGTATTAGATTTTCAATTGTTGATGATGAAAATATGCAAAAAATTTTAGATTTATTAAAATAGGAGAAGTAATGAAAGTATTAATTTTAGCTGCAGGGGTTGGAACAAGAATTAGTAGGTATCTTGGAGATCATCCAAAATCGTGTGTTGATGTTGGAGGAAAACCTTTAATAAGAAGAACAATGGAACTTTTTTATCGTAATAATATTACAGATATTACAATTGTTGTTGGATATCAGGAAAAGTATATACATGAAGCTTTAAAAGGTTTTGATTATAAAACATATAAAAACCCATTTTATAAAGTTACTAATTCTATTGCTTCTATGTGGTTCGCTAAAAATGACTTATTAGATGATGATTTAATAATTTTAAATGCAGATTTATTTATAGAAGATTCTATGTTGCAAGATTTAATTAATACAGACTTATCTCCAGTTTTTTTGTCAGATAGCACAAGGATTGAAGATGCCGATTATAGATTTTATTGGGAAGGTAATAAACTAATAAAGTTTGGAAAAGAATTAAAAAATGAAGACACTACCGGTGAATACGTAGGTATAGCTAAGATTCAGAAAAAAGATTTAAAAATCATGAAAGCTCAATTAGAATACTTGGTTGATAAAGGTGAATACAATATGTGGTGGGAAGATGTCTTTTATTCACTAGTTGAAACAGGTAAAAATGTATATATAAAAGATATAAAAGGTGCTTTTTGGGCAGAAGTGGATTTTATAGAAGATTATGAAAGAATAAAAGAATTTGTAAAAAATAAATAAAAGAAACTTATTAAAAACTTTTTTCTTATAAGATGGTAGTAGATAAAACCGCAAAGGATCTATGATGAAACTGATTATAAGACATATAAATGGTGAACTAGAAGAAAAATTAGTTACCAATGGAATGGAATTGAAACCTTTAGAGGGTGAACAATTCTACTTCTTAGGGGCTGACAAATATACTTTCTCTCTTGCAAATGAAGAAGAAACAATTAAGCTATTTTTACTTGAAAATGGGCAGAGATACGAAGTTTCTTTAGACAATATGGCAGGGCTTATAAAGAATAATAAGCCTGATGATATATTTGCTTTAAATACAGCATTAGGTGTTTCTGCAACAACTGATGGTGAAAAAGAAATTTTAGAAGCAGTTTCTAATCCAGAATTTAAAAGCGGTGAAATTATTGAAGCATTAAAAGAGAGCTTAGCGGTTAGTTCTCTTGCAGACTTAGATGGTTCAATCATAGATAACTTTGGGGCATTAGTAGAACAATTAGATGCAGCAGCAGCTGGTGAAATCTTAAGTGATGGAACATTATTTATTGAAGATGATACAACACAAGATGCAACTCCTGCAGAGACTACAGAAAGAGGTATTAGGCTAGAGTCAGACAGTGATACAGATAATGATACAGATATAGACACAGACACAGACACGGATACAGATACGGACACAGACACAGACACAGATACGGATACAGATACAGATACTGATACTGACACTGATACGGACACTGACACAGATACAGATACGGACACAGATACAGACACAGATACGGATACAGATACGGATACAGATACGGATACAGACACAGATACAGATACAGATACGGACACTGACACGGATACAGATACGGACACTGATACGGATACGGATACAGATACGGACACAGACACAGATACAGATACTGATACGGACACAGATACAGACACAGATACTGATACAGACACAGATACAGACACAGATACAGATACAGATACAGACACTGACACAGATACAGATACAGACACAGATACTGATACGGATACTGATACGGATACAGACACAGATACAGATACAGACACAGACACTGACACAGATACAGACACTGACACAGACACAGATACAGACACTGATACAGACACAGATACAGATACAGACACAGACACTGATACGGATACGGACACTGATACAGACACTGACACAGATACAGACACAGATACTGACACAGATACAGACACTGACACAGATACAGATACTGATACGGACACAGATACTGACACAGATACTGATACAGATACAGATACTGATACGGACACTGACACAGATACAGATACAGATACGGACACAGATACAGATACAGATACAGATACTGATACAGACACAGATACGGATACAGACACAGATACGGACACAGATACAGACACAGATACAGACACAGATACTGATACGGATACAGACACAGATACGGATACAGACACAGACACTGACACAGATACAGATACTGACACAGATACAGACACTGACACAGACACAGATACAGACACAGATACAGACACTGATACTGATACTGACACAGATACAGATACTGATACGGATACAGATACTGACACAGATACTGATACAGACACAGATACAGACACAGACACAGATACAGACACAGATACAGATACAGATACTGATACAGACACAGATACAGACACAGATACGGACACTGACACGGATACAGATACTGATACAGATACAGACACAGACACAGATACGGACACTGATACAGACACAGATACGGACACTGACACGGATACAGATACTGATACAGATACAGACACTGATACAGATACTGATACAGATACAGACACAGATACAGACACAGATACGGACACTGACACGGATACAGATACTGATACAGATACTGATACAGATACTGATACAGATACAGACACTGATACGGATACAGACACAGACACAGATACTGACACTGACACAGACACAGATACTGACACTGACACAGACACAGACACAGATACTGACACAGATACAGATACTGACACAGATACAGATACTGACACTGACACAGATACCGACACAGACACAGACACAGACACTGATACGGATACGGACACTGACACAGATACAGACACTGACACAGATACTGACACTGATACGGACACTGACACAGACACAGATACAGACACAGATACTGATACGGATACAGACACAGATACAGATACAGATACAGATACAGATACAGACACTGACACAGACACTGATACAGATACAGACACTGACACAGATACAGACACAGATACAGATACAGACACGGATACAGATACTGACACTGACACTGACACAGATACAGACACTGATACTGATACGGACACAGATACTGATACTGACACAGATACAGACACAGACACTGATACTGATACCGACACAGATACCGATACTGACACAGATACGGACACAGATACGGATACAGATACGGATACAGATACTGATACTGACACAGACACTGACACGGATACAGACACAGATACCGACACTGACACGGATACAGATACAGACACAGACACAGACACTGACACAGACACAGATACTGATACAGACACAGATACGGATACTGACACTGATACAGATACAGACACTGATACAGATACAGACACAGATACAGACACAGATACAGATACGGACACTGACACAGATACAGATACAGATACTGATACAGATACGGACACTGACACAGATACTGACACTGACACTGATACAGACACAGATACTGATACGGACACTGACACAGATACTGACACTGACACAGATACGGATACAGATACGGACACTGACACAGACACAGATACAGATACAGACACGGATACGGACACAGACACTGATACGGATACAGACACTGATACGGATACAGATACAGACACAGATACGGATACTGACACAGATACGGATACAGATACGGACACTGACACGGATACAGACACGGATACAGATACGGATACAGATACGGACACTGACACAGATACTGACACTGATACGGACACTGACACAGATACGGACACTGACACAGATACGGATACAGATACTGACACTGATACGGACACTGACACAGACACAGATACAGATACAGACACGGATACGGACACAGACACTGATACGGATACAGATACAGACACAGATACGGATACTGACACGGATACAGACACAGACACAGATACGGACACTGACACGGATACAGATACAGACACAGATACGGATACTGACACGGATACAGATACTGATACAGATACAGACACTGATACGGATACAGACACTGATACGGATACAGACACAGACACAGATACGGACACTGACACGGATACAGATACAGATACAGACACTGACACTGATACGGACACTGATACGGACACAGATACAGACACTGACACAGATACAGATACAGACACAGACACAGATACAGACACTGACACAGATACAGACACTGACACAGATACAGACACAGATACAGACACAGATACTGATACAGACACGGATACAGATACTGACACTGACACAGATACAGACACTGATACTGATACGGACACAGATACTGACACGGATACAGACACAGATACCGACACTGACACGGATACAGATACAGACACAGATACGGATACTGACACGGATACAGACACAGACACAGATACGGACACTGACACGGATACAGATACAGACACAGATACGGATACTGACACGGATACAGATACTGATACAGATACAGACACTGATACGGATACAGACACTGATACGGATACAGACACAGACACAGATACGGACACTGACACGGATACAGATACAGATACAGACACTGACACTGATACGGACACTGATACGGACACAGATACAGACACTGACACAGATACAGATACAGACACAGACACAGATACAGACACTGACACAGATACAGACACTGACACAGATACAGACACAGATACAGACACGGATACAGATACGGACACTGACACGGATACAGATACTGATACAGATACAGACACTGATACGGATACAGACACAGACACAGATACGGACACTGACACGGATACAGATACTGATACAGATACAGACACTGATACGGATACAGACACTGACACGGATACAGATACAGATACAGACACTGACACTGATACGGACACTGATACGGACACAGATACAGACACTGACACAGATACGGACACAGATACGGACACAGATACGGACACAGATACGGATACAGATACTGATACTGACACAGACACTGACACGGATACAGACACAGATACCGACACTGACACGGATACAGATACAGACACAGACACTGACACAGACACAGATACTGATACAGACACAGATACGGATACTGACACTGATACAGATACAGACACTGATACAGATACTGACACAGATACTGACACAGATACGGATACAGACACAGATACTGACACAGATACGGATACAGACACAGATACAGATACGGACACTGACACAGATACAGATACTGACACAGACACAGATACTGACACAGATACAGATACGGACACTGATACAGACACTGACACGGACACAGATACAGATACAGACACTGACACAGACACAGATACTGACACTGACACAGACACAGATACTGACACAGATACAGATACAGATACAGATACAGATACAGACACTGACACAGACACTGACACAGACACTGACACAGATACAGATACAGATACAGACACTGACACTGATACAGATACTGACACTGATACGGACACTGACACAGACACAGATACAGATACAGACACGGATACGGACACAGACACTGATACGGATACAGACACTGATACGGATACAGATACAGACACAGATACGGATACTGACACGGATACAGATACTGATACAGATACAGACACTGATACGGATACAGACACAGACACAGACACTGACACAGACACAGATACTGATACAGACACAGATACGGATACTGACACTGATACAGATACAGACACTGATACAGATACTGACACAGATACTGACACAGATACGGATACAGACACAGATACTGACACAGATACGGATACAGACACAGATACAGATACGGACACTGACACAGATACAGATACTGACACAGACACAGATACTGACACAGATACAGATACGGACACTGATACAGACACTGACACGGACACAGATACAGACACTGACACAGACACAGATACTGACACTGACACAGACACAGATACTGACACAGATACAGATACAGATACAGACACTGACACAGACACTGACACAGATACAGATACAGATACAGACACTGACACTGATACAGATACTGACACTGATACGGACACTGACACAGACACAGATACAGATACAGACACGGATACGGACACAGACACTGATACGGATACAGACACTGATACGGATACAGATACAGACACAGATACGGATACTGACACGGATACAGATACTGATACAGATACAGACACTGATACGGATACAGACACAGACACAGATACGGACACTGACACGGATACAGATACTGATACAGATACAGATACTGATACAGATACAGATACAGACACTGACACTGATACGGACACAGATACAGACACTGACACAGATACAGATACAGACACTGACACAGACACTGATACAGACACTGACACAGATACAGACACTGACACAGATACAGACACAGATACTGATACAGACACAGATACTGATACAGACACGGATACAGATACTGACACTGACACTGACACAGATACAGACACTGATACTGATACGGACACAGATACTGATACTGACACAGATACAGACACAGACACTGATACTGATACCGACACAGATACCGATACTGACACAGATACGGACACAGATACGGATACAGATACTGATACTGACACAGACACTGACACGGATACAGACACAGATACCGACACTGACACGGATACAGATACAGACACAGACACAGATACTGATACAGACACAGATACGGATACTGACACTGATACAGATACAGACACTGATACAGATACTGACACAGATACGGATACAGACACAGATACAGATACTGACACTGACACAGACACAGATACTGACACAGATACAGATACAGATACAGATACAGACACTGACACGGATACAGATACAGATACAGACACTGACACTGATACGGACACTGATACGGACACAGATACAGACACTGACACAGATACAGATACAGATACAGACACTGACACAGATACAGACACTGACACAGATACAGACACTGACACAGATACTGATACAGACACGGATACAGATACTGACACTGACACTGACACTGATACTGATACGGACACAGATACGGACACAGATACGGATACAGATACTGATACTGACACAGACACTGACACGGATACAGACACAGATACCGACACTGACACGGATACAGATACAGACACAGACACAGACACAGATACTGATACAGACACAGATACGGATACTGACACAGATACAGACACTGATACAGATACTGACACAGATACGGATACAGACACAGATACGGACACTGACACAGATACAGATACTGATACAGACACAGATACTGACACTGACACAGACACAGATACTGACACAGATACAGATACAGACACTGACACAGATACAGATACAGATACAGACACAGATACAGATACAGATACAGATACAGATACAGATACAGACACTGATACAGACACTGATACAGATACAGACACAGATACAGATACGGACACTGACACAGATACTGACACAGATACGGATACAGATACGGACACTGACACAGATACTGATACTGACACAGATACAGATACAGATACAGATACAGACACTGATACAGATACTGACACTGATACGGACACTGATACGGACACTGATACGGACACTGACACAGATACTGACACTGATACGGACACTGACACAGATACAGATACTGACACAGACACAGACACAGACACAGACACAGATACGGATACAGATACTGATACAGATACAGACACGGATACAGATACGGACACTGACACGGATACAGATACTGATACAGATACAGACACTGATACGGATACAGACACAGACACGGATACAGATACTGATACAGATACAGACACTGATACGGATACAGACACAGACACAGATACGGACACTGACACGGATACAGATACAGATACAGACACTGACACTGATACGGACACTGATACGGACACAGATACAGACACTGACACAGATACAGATACAGATACAGACACTGATACGGACACTGATACGGACACAGATACAGACACTGACACAGATACAGATACAGACACTGACACAGATACAGACACTGACACAGATACTGATACAGACACGGATACAGATACTGACACTGACACTGACACAGATACAGACACTGATACTGATACTGATACGGACACAGATACGGACACAGATACGGATACAGATACTGATACTGACACAGACACTGACACGGATACAGACACAGATACCGACACTGACACGGATACAGATACAGACACAGACACAGACACTGACACAGACACAGATACGGATACTGACACTGATACAGATACAGACACTGATACAGATACTGACACAGATACGGATACAGACACAGATACAGATACGGACACTGACACAGATACAGATACAGATACTGATACAGACACAGATACTGACACTGACACAGACACAGATACTGACACAGATACAGATACAGACACTGACACAGATACAGATACAGACACTGATACAGATACAGACACAGATACAGATACGGACACTGACACAGATACAGACACAGACACTGATACTGATACCGACACAGATACCGATACTGACACAGATACGGACACAGATACTGATACTGACACAGACACTGACACGGATACAGACACAGATACCGACACTGACACGGATACAGATACAGACACAGACACAGACACTGACACAGATACTGATACAGACACAGATACGGATACTGACACTGATACAGACACTGATACAGATACTGACACAGATACTGATACTGACACAGATACAGATACCGACGATGATATTGATGCAGAGTGTGATATTAACTTTGTAGATGAAAGTACAGGTGATAATGATACCCCATCTAGTATGCCAGGTATTTCTAATGTTATTGTTTGTATGAGTGATGGTACATTAGTTAAAATTGATAATTATGAAGATGACATAAAAAATTATAATGATCCTCAACAGTACTTTGCTGATCTTGAAGCTAAAATTCCTGGAAGTGCTACAGTTGTTGATTATATTATTAAAGCTTCAAGTGATAGTTCATCTCATGGTTCAGAGTATTGGGATAAAGATGGAAACAATATTGATCTTCCATTTGATGTAGATTGGATTGATTGGAATGATCTTAAATTATTTGGAGGAGTAAAAGTTGATTATGAATTCTTGCAAAGTTCATTATCAAGCGATGGTTCAGTAGGTGGAGATAATACAGGTAATAATCAAATAGTTACGGGAAATGTATTATTAAATGATGAAAATGCTGATGTTGTTACTCAGATAGTTATGGATGGCGTTGTGACAAATGTACCTCAAGATGGTACAACTGTAGATGTTATAACAGAATATGGAACATTAACTATTGATATGTATGGTAATTATTCATATACAGTTAATAATAGTCTAGATGAAGTTGATGCAATGAAAGATGGGGATATGATTATTGATAATATCACTTATGTTGCATCAAATGGAACACAGAGCGATGAGGCTACATTAAATATAGCAATAAATGGTAAAACAGATGGAACAGAGCCAGATATATATCCTTATACAGATGAAGATAATACTGCTAATGTTGTTGGTTCAGAATCTACAACTGTTACAATCGATATAAGCAATGTTACAAATACAAATCTTGGATATAGTGTTAAAGCTTATAGTAATATAAATGATTTATCGACAGAAGTAGATGTATCTACTGTAACTGGAACAAATCATGATGGATTTGGAGTAAAAGGACTTCCTGAATCAGAAAATACAAATGTAAATCCAGCAAATGAATCTGAAATAGGTTATGATGCAAATGATAATATATCAGAAGGGATTGTTGTAAGTTTTGATGATGATATAAGTAGTATAGATGTTTCATTTGGATGGATCCACTCTTATGACAGTGGCGATGGAGATGGTGAACATGCACTAATTGAATTTTATAAAGATGGTGTAAAAGTAGGAGAATCTATAGATTTCTATAAATCTTCTTTCACAGATACAGTAGATGGTCCATTTACATTTGAAACGACAAATGGAGAAAGTTTTGATGAAGTTAGATTCTCAACTATAGGTGAAGGAGATGATTATCTAATTAACTCGTTAACATATACAACTATTTCTAATGCTGCTGATGCTGAGTGTGATGTAGTTATTGCAAAAGAAGAAGGACATGAATGGGTAGGTGTAGATAATAATACTCATACTACAAATTCTCCTATTGAAGGTATAATTGCATCTGGTAATATATTATCAAATGATGAAAATGTTACTAGTATAACTGAAGTTACTATCAATGGAGTAACAACAGCAATACCTCAAGATGGTTCAACAGTTAGTATAAATACTGCATATGGAACAATAACGATCTCTAGCAATGGAGATTATACATATCAAGTAGATGATACAAATACAACAGTAGATGAAATGAATATAGGTGATTATATTGTTGATAAAATAGAATATGTATCATCAAATGGAATAGATAGTGATGATGCAGCAGTTGGTATTATTATAAAAGGTACAGATGATGCTCCTATTATCGAATCTATCTCAGGAAATGATCAACCAATTCACACAGTAAATGGTTTATTAGATATAGATGGTGATGGAAATGGTGATGTTGTATCACCTAATGATTTACTTGATAGAAATGGAACGCCTGTGTTCCCAACTAATAATGGTAATATAGAAATAGATATGGGAGATGGTAGTTCAAGTCTTTCAATAGATTACTTCGGTGGAAATGCAAGTTATACAAATGCATTTGGTTACTATACTGTAGATGAAAATGGAAATTATGAAGCTCATATTATCTATACTGATACAGGAGATATGGATGGTGATGGAAGTAATTATGATAAATTCTTAGATGGAATAAATTTAGGAACGTTAACAAACCTAAGTGGTGAAATTGGATTCTTTATTATTCCAAATGGAACAAGTTTAGGAATTACAACATCTTCTTCTGTAACATATGATGATGTAAATGGTTGGCAAGTTGATGGAAATAGTGTAAATGCATATGCTACAGATAATGATCTATCAACAGATGGTAAAGATCATGCTGTTATGACTGTAAACCCAGATGGAGGATTAACAATAGGTTTTGAAGATCAATCTATAGGGGATAAAGATTATGACGATTTTGTAATTACAATTTATCCTTGTGAAACTTTAGGAAGTGCTACTCAAACAGTATTACTAGAAGAAGATTTTGAAGGTATAACAAAAGATTGTAAAGATTCTAACTTTAATAAAGATTGGTATGTTGATCATGGTACTTATGGAGATGATGTTTTAGTAAGTGATGATCAAAATGAATGGCAAATGAATGATTCAGGTGTTGAAGTAAGAGTTGATGGTGGAGTACATGGTTTAGAAACTGCAAATGATTCAGATACTTATATTGAATTGGATTCTCATACTAAGGGAGTTAATAGCAGTATAACTACTGAAGTTGATTTAGGGGATTCAAATGATGGATTTACATTAACATTTGATTATGCACCAAGACCTGGCAATGAGAATAGTAGTGATATGCAGTTTACTTTTGCAGGATATACTGTAAGTATAAATGTAGATAGTGCTGGAAATGTTACAATAGATGCCCCTTCAGGAGTTGAAGCTTCAATTGAACCAAACGGAGATTGGTATTCTATTACTGCAACATATTCAAATGTTACAGGTGATTCAGCTACATTATCTTTTGAGTCAACTGGAAATGCAGATACATTTGGTGCATACATGGATAACATCAAACTTGTTGGAACAGACTATAGTAATGAAAATACAATATTAACAGATATATCTTTATCTGATGTAGATGATACAAATTTAGAAAGTGCAACTATAACATTAACTAATTATCAAGTTGGTGATGTAATTAATACAACAGGTTTACCAAGTGGAATTACAATAGCAAGTAATAGTGTTGATGGAAATGGTAATTTAGTTGTTGAATTAACTGGTACAGCAACAAAAGCTGATTATGAGTTAGCATTAGAATCTCTTACTTTTGAATCATCAAGTGAAAATAGAACACCAAGAGAATTAGAGTTTGTAGTATTTGATGGTGATAAATATAGTAATACAATGGAAGTTACTATTGATATAGGTGGATGTGAATTAAATACTTACAGTAAAGCTGTATTAAATATTGTTGGACCAGAAACTGTTATGGAAGGTGATGATGCAGAAGGTTATAAAGTAACTATAGATGAAGCACCGGAAACAGATTTGATTGTAACTGTAGTAACTGGACATATTACAACTCAAGATGGTGATTATATAGCACTTACAAAAGATGTTACCATAAAAGCAGGAGAAACATCATCAGAAGAATTTAGTGTTACAACAAATAATGATACAGATGCAGATAGTGGTGAAAAATATAGTGTAAGTATCACTTCTACAAGTGGTGGAGGATTTGATAAAGTAGAGATTGGAGTAGGAAGTGTAACAACAACTATTCTTGATAATGATTCAAATCTTTCAATAGCAGATACTGCCGCAGTAGTATCAGAAGAAGGTTTAGATGATGGTATTAAAGATGATTATCAAGAAGCTTCTGATTATACAGGAGTAGATTATACTGATGTTACAGATTCAAGTAGTTATTCAGGAAATATTAACATTACAACTAATGGTACAAATGAAAACACTATAGAGATTGATTTATCATCATTGCCAACAAACTTAAGTTCAAATTCTGAAACAATAGTTTGGTCTTATGATATATCATCTGGAAGTGAGAATAAAGCAGTTGCTATAGGTTCAAACTCTGAGGGTGAAGTTATAAGAGTTGAGTTAAATAGTGGAAATACTACTGTAAATACACAAGGTACAAGTGCACCAAGTACAGTATCTTATGAAGTAACAATTTCACAACCTCTTGATCATCCAGTAAATAGTACAGAAGATACTGTATCTTTTGACTTTGATGTAACATTATCTGATGGAGTATACACGCCAGCAACAGGTACAATAAGTGTAACAATAGAAGATGATATGCCAACATCAAGTGATGCCTCAATTGAAATCAATGTATCTTCTCAACCTGTAAACTTAGTATTTACATTAGATATCTCAGGAAGTATGGGACAAAGTGGAGATAGATTATCTAAAGCTATTGAAGCTATAGAAGATTTAGTTGCAGAATATGAATCTCAAGGAAAAGAGGTTTATACACAATTAAATACTTTCTCTACTACAGCTCAAACTCCTGTTTCAGGTTGGTTAGATTCTGAAACATTAAGTACAGAGTTAGCTAAATTATCTTCAGGTGGTTATACAAATTATGAAGCTGCATTAGAACAAACAGAAGAAAACTATACTACCCCAACAAATGGTGGAAACACATATGTTTACTTCTTATCTGATGGAGTTCCTACAGTAGAACTAGAGGATAGAACTTCAAATCCTGATGATACAACTTATGGATATAGACAAGATTGTATTAATGGTGTAACTTACAATACAGGATATTTAGATGCGAATAGATTAGAAGCATGGGAAGATTTTATAAGTAATTCAGCAAATAACATTGCAAATGTTTATGCAATTGGAATAGATATGGATTCTGATACATATTTAAAATTAATCTCTTCAAATGCATCAGTAGTTGATTCAGATAATTTATCAGCTAATCTAATTGGAACTGTTGTAAATGAAACTGGATCATTAGACTTTAGTTTTGGTGCGGATGGACCAGCAGATGATTTAGCCTTTACTTGGGAAACTCCAGTTGTAACAGGAGATGATAGTTCATCTATTTCTTGGAATATTATAGGTGGAACATTGTTAGTTGGAACAATTGCTGGTGAGGTTGTTATTAAAGTAGAAGCTACAGATATTGATACAGATAATCCTCAATATAAAATTACTAATTTAGATAGTGGAATTGATATTGATAATATATCTATCCCTTATAAAGTAACAGATGGTGATGGAGATAGTGTAACATCTACATTAGATATTACAGTTAATACACCAACTATTATTGAAGATACAAATGTGATTCTTTGTGAAGACAATGTTTATACATTTACAATGAATGACTTTGATAATGATGCAACATCAATAAGAATTGAATCATTACCATTGCTTGGAGTATTAAAAATTGATGGTGTAGAAGTAGAATCAAGTGATTTACCACTTGAAATTTCTAAATCAGATATAGAAGGTGGAAAACTTACATTTACACCAGATATAAATGATTCGGGAAGAGATGAATACAATACGACTGGTTTAGGAGACCAAGAAAGTGATTATGCAAGATTTGAATTTAGTTCATCAGATGGTTCATCATGGAGTAGTAGTTCAACTGTTACAATCGATGTATCTCCTGTAGCAGATGCACCTACTTTAGATATAGAAGGTACAATTACAACTACAACTACAATAGATATAACAAATGTAAATGATACAACTGGTGGATATAGTGTTAAAGCATATGACATCAATGGAAATGAAACCTCAGTTTCTATTGTAACAAATACTAGTCATAATGGTATTGGAGTTGATGGAACAACTTATGGTGGAGCAAACCAAGGAGATGAAAACGAAATTGGTTACGATACTAATAGTTCAAAATCTGAATCATTAGTTGTAAACTTTGACAATGAAGTAACAAGTGTTGATATATCATTTGCTTGGAAACATGGATACGATTATTCATCATATTCAGGTGAAACTGCCGTAATTGAATTCTATAAAGATGGAGTGAAAGTTGGTGAATCAATTACTCATAATGGAGGAACTGATACAGTAGATGGTCCTTATACTTTCCAAACAACAACAGGTGAAGAGTTTGATGAAATTAGATTCTCATCTTATGGTGAAGGTGATGATTATTTAATCCATGAAATTACATACAATGAAGTAGTTACAAGTGAAAGTGAACTTACTACACAAGCAGGAGAAACTATAGAATTAAATATCTCTTCTGCATTAACAGACTTAGATGGTTCAGAAAGCTTAGCTAGATTAGTAATTGATAACTTACCAGAAGGTACAATAATCTCTGATGGTACAAATGAATTTACTTCATCAGGTACAAATGATTCAGTAGATGTATTATCTTGGAATTTAAGTTCTATTTCATTAACTTTACCAAGTGGAATTGATGAAGGAAGTTATGAATTAAGTATTAAATCTACATCTGAAGAGAGTTTAAAAGATCAATTGGACGGAACAGTTGCTTGTCCATTAGAAGCAGATACTGAAAAAACATTTACAATAATTGTTGAAGAGGTTACAAATCCTAATGCAAATACACCAATTGCAGATATAGAGGTTGAATATTCAAAAACAATTACAACAAATGAAGTGTGTACTACAGGACAAGATTTAGGAGGAATAGTTGATTACTTAAATAATGGTTCTAGTGCCGTTAATGCTTCAACAATAATTGATTTAATTGAAGATCAAAATGGTAATACAGCTAATGTAAGTCAATATACGGATCCTAAATATGATGATAATTTAGAGTTCATACATGAAGGTGAAAATGATTTATTAATGCATAAAGATGCTTCTTATTGTGGAAAACAAGTTATCGATATAGAAGATATAGATTTAAAAGATTCTGCTACTTATACAGGAGCAACCGCAACAGTAATAGATAGTGACGACTTTATGAATTCATATAAAATGTCAGATAATAATACAACTGAAGTAATAGTTAAAAATGGATTAGGTGTTAATGATGCTATTGAAGGTACTTCTGGAAATGATATAGTTATTATTGATGGTGATATGGGAGAAGGAACAGGAACAAAAGTTATACCTGGTGATGGTAATGATCTTATTGCAATTTTAGGGGATATTCATGGTGGATATGTAAATGCTGATGGTGGAACTGATATTTTATATCTAGGAAAAGACGCTTCTCATTACGAAATTGTTTGGATTAATTTCCATGAAGACTTTGATGGTCAAATAAAAGATTTAGATACTGGAAAAATCTTAGGATTTAATAATATTGAAGGTATTGCATTTGGTGATGGTTCAGGTATTAATTGTAATACAACAAGTACTACAACATATCAATATATTGTAAGTATTAGTGCAGCATTAGCAGATGTAAGTGCTGATGAGACATTATCTGTAGTTATTAGTGGTGTACCAACAGGTGCAACATTGAGTAGTGAAGTTTATACTTTAGTTGATAATGGTGATGGTACATGGACAGTTACAGTACCAAATTCAGATACATCAATTAGTGATGACAACATTATAATGGAAGTTCCAAGTGATACTGGAGATTTCAATATCTCTGTTACTGCAACTGCAACAACAACTGATGGTACTACAGCTGAATTTACAGATATTGAAGCTGTTTCAGATGATATTGATGCAGATGAAAGTATAAGTAGAATATTTGATATAACAAGTGATATAACTACGGGATCAGGTGAGGATGAAATATCAGCAGGTGATGATATAAGATATTACGCAGATATTAATACTGGTGCTGGAGATGACACAATTAATGTTGGAGATGATATAAAATATCATGCAAATATTAATACTGGTGCAGGTGATGATATCATTAATGTTGGAGATGATATAAAAGATAATGTTAAAATTGATACAGGTTCAGGAGATGATATAATAAATCTTGGAGATGAAATTACAGGTTCAGCACATATAGATATGGGTGATGGATATGATACTTTATCTTTAGATGATGAAGATACTATCGATTTAGTAGATATTGCGCAAAGAATTGATAATATAGAAGTTATTGATTTAGATAATGAAAAAGACCAACATTTGAAAATATATATTGATGAACTTGATGATATTGATGATATTGTAGATATAACAGATAGCGATAACGATTCCTTAATAATAAAAGGAAATGATGGAGATTCAATTGAGTTTAATGATTCTGATACTTGGAATAAAGCTACAGACAAAACTCAAATTGATGGTGAAGATGGTGAATTCTATGAATACACAAGTTCAACTAATCCAAATATTTCTATCTTTATTGAAGATCAAATAGATACTGATTTATAATTTTAAATAAAAGAGGTTTTTACCTCTTTTATATATCAAGGTTTTGTGTTTTTGAAAAAACTAGAAGAAGAGAATCTTAAATTAAAAAATGAGATAGAAGAACTTAAAAATAAAATTTCTATTGAGATTGAAAGAAATAGAAGAAATGATAAAATGCTTTTTCAACAAAGCAGAATGGCTTCAATGGGAGAGATGATAGGAAATATTGCTCACCAATGGAGACAACCTTTAATGGAGTTATCATCAATAACTATGGAACTTCAAGCAAAATTAGAAATCTTTGGAAAAATATCAAATCAAGAAATACTTGAAGCAATAAATAAATCAAATGATATTACAAAATATATGTCTCAAACTATTGATGATTTTCGAAACTTCTTTGCAAAAGATAAAAAAAGAGTTCAGTTTAAAATTACTGAGCAAATAAGTTCAGCAATAAATATAATCAATTCTTCTTTGAAGCAACATAATATAAAGTTAGAAATAATTGTTATGAAAAACTCTTTTATAACAGGCTTTAAAAATGAGTATTCACAAGTTATTATAAATATTTTATCAAATGCAAAAGATGAGTTAGTAAATAGAGATATTAAAGAACCTAAAATTACTTTGCGTATTGCAGAAAAAGATAATAATAGTGTTGTTGAAATAGAAGATAATGCAGGTGGAGTAGGAATAGAACCTATTCAAAAGATTTTTGAGCCTTTTTATACAAAAAATAAAGTTAATGGGACAGGAGTAGGGCTATTTATGTCAAAACTCATAATTGAAAATAATATGAATGGAAGACTTTTTGTTAAAAATGGTGAAAAGGGTGCTAAATTTATTATAGTGGTACCTAAAAGTTTAGATAATTAATTTATATTAAGTTGATAACCAATACCAGAAATGTTTTTTATAGAATCTTTCCCAATCTTTTTTCTTAATTTATTTAATACTCCCTTTAAAGCAGAATCTGTAGCTTCATAATCATCTTCCCAGACATTGTTTTTAATTTCAATAGTTGGAACGACTCTTTTTCTATTTTTATATAAAAATTCAAGAAGTATAATCTCTTTTGCCGTAATATTTATCTCTTCAGAATTCATGAATAGCTTCTTTTTAGAAAAATCATAATATATATTGTTTTCAAAATTAATAGAAAAATTTCCAGAGTTATAAATTTCATTTGAAGCTTTCATTAATGCTTCTTTTAACTGATTAAAATCAAGTGGTTTTACAATATAATCAATAAGTCTTAATCTTGTAGCTTCAAGCAAAAAATTTGTGTCTGTATGTGCAGTTAGTAGTATTATAGGTATAGTTTTGTTATTTTTTCTTATCTCTTTAGATAGTTCTAAGCCAGACATCTCTGGCATACTTATATCACTTAAAACTATATCAATATGATTATTTTTTAATTGCTTTAATGCAACTATTCCATTTGGTGCTGTAATTACATTATTAACCAGTAATAAGAGTGTCTTTGCAATATTGTTTCTAATGTTTTCTTCATCTTCTACATATAAAATATTTAGAGTTTTTAAAAATTTAAAATAGTCAATATTCATAAGTAATCTTTATTTTTATGTTAATTTTAGTTAATTTAATCTAAAAAAATAATAAAATAATAAAGAAACTATGTTTTTATAAGAAACTTTTAGAAACTTTTATGTAGAATAATTATATATCATAAAAAAGGGTTGTTATGAAAACGTATATTATTAGCATGGTAGCAGCTACTTTATTGACCTCTTCATTGTGCGCGACTAGTTTAAAAGACGTTGTAGAACAAACTATAGATGCAAATCCTGATATTTTGTCAGAGAAGTTCAATAAAGATGCATACAAAAAATATGTTGACGAAGAAAAAGGTGATTATTATCCAACAATCAATTTCTCTGGCTTTCTAGAAGATTCAAAAACTAGATACAATAGAGATAATCAAATTGCAGATCCTACTACTGAAGATAAGGATGGTTGGAATGCTTCCATTACAGTTGATCAAATTATATATGATGGAGGGGTTACTCCAAGTGAGGTTGAAGAGTATAAGCATATCTATTATGGTAATAAATATAGAAGTACTCAAAGAGTTGAAGAGATTTTAAGGGGTGCTATTGATAGTTATATGGATTTAGTAATGTATCAAGAATTAATGAATCTTTCAGAAAATAATTTGAAACTTCATGATGATTATTTAGTAATTGCTAGAGAGAAAGAATCTATAAGTGGAGAGACTTTAGAGAGTTATCAAGTTAATTCTAAAAAACACTATATTACTGATAGATATTTAGAGCAAAAACAATCACAAGATGAAGCTTTAAATCAATATATGAAATACACACAAAGACAAACTGATGGGAATATTTGTAGACCAAAAATCAATGAATCTATTATTCCAAATACATTGGAAAAAATTCTTGAGATTGCAGATAAAAAGAATTTTAAAATATTAGAACAAATTGAAAAGATAAAAGAACAAAGAGAAAATCTTGAGCAAGCTTCTGCAAATTATTTACCTACATTAAGATTCCAATGGCAATCTACTTGGGATAATGATTTAGAAGAAGCAGAAAATGGTAGACAAGATATAAGTAGGGCAAGATTAATCTTAGATTGGAATATTTTTGAGGGTGGTAAAACTTATCATGCAACACAAAGAGAAAAATTATTTCTTCAAGAACAACAAAAAGTTTTAGATAATATAGTAAATGAAGTTGAAGAGGAAGTTACTACTGCATACAACTCTTATTTTATTACAAAACAAAGAGTTGAAAACCTAAAAAAATATGTTAATGATAATAAAAATATTAGAGATGTTTATTTAAAACAATTGCAAGATGGAACAAGAACATTTATAGATATTCTTGATGCAGAATCAGAACTTTATAGATCAGAAATTAGTACATTAGAGCAAGAGATGGATATGTATGCAAAATATTTTGATTTATTAGAAAAAACAGGAATGTTAAGTGAAACAATTTTAAAATCTGGTGATCAAGTTTGTAAAGCTTATGTATCAAAAGAGTACATCAACCCTATGAAAAAACCTAAAAATCAACAAGATGAGCAGTTAGATGAAGATTTATTAAATGAGTTAGGTGTTGAAACTAGTAGTTTAGATGCAGAGATAAACAAATTAATTAATACAAGTGCAGAAACAGCTACTGATAAAAAAGAAAATAATAAAAAGCCAATAACACTTCCTAATGGTAAATATACAATAAATATGGCAACTTTAGATAATAAAGTTGAGGATATTAAATCATTTAAACAAAAATATAACTTATTAAACAATAAATCTTTGTATACTTATAATATGAGTTTAGGAACTAAAGTGTTATATGGAAGTTTTGATAGTTTAAGTGAAGCTAATCAGGCAATAACAGATTTAGATAACCAAGGTATTGATTTAAAAGTATATGTTGATTATATGAATAAACATAAAAAACTTTTAGAAAAATATAAAAATATAAATTAAAATAAGGAAAATCTTTGTCTAATCAAGAGGTTAATCAAATTGATGAAAAAGTTGGAATATTGCAAGAGCGAAGAAAAGTTGATACTCTTTTAGAGTGTTTACTTTTCTTAGCAAAATATTATCAACGAGCTACATCTAAAGAGTCATTAATTTATGGAATGGCTTTACATGAAACAGTCATGGATGTAGATACTTTTATATTGTCATCAAAAAAAATAGGATTAATCTCTAAATTTGTATCAAGAGAAAAGATACAAGATATCTCTAAATTGGCTTTGCCAGTTGTATTAATCACAGACAAAAATAGATCAGCGGTTTTACTTGATTATGATGTAGAAAAAAATGAAGCTATAGTTATCATTCCAGGACTTAGTGATGGTCAAATTAGTATGAAACTTGATGCTTTACAAAGTCAATATGTAGGTAAAGCTCTAATAATTAAACCAGAATACAATTTTGAAAATAGGGTTAGTAGCAGTATTATTATTCCTAAATCAAAAAAATGGTTTTGGGATGCAATAAAAAGAAATAAAGATATTTATCTTAGAATAGTTTTTGCATCTATTTTTATAAATCTTTTTGTAATAGCTACACCACTTTTTACAATGAATGTTTATGACAGAGTACTTCCTAATAATGCAATTGATACCTTATGGGCTTTAGCAATTGGTATTTTATTTGTAATGATATTTGATCTCTTATTAAAACTTATAAGATCATATTATTTAGGGAAAGCAAGTAAAAGAGCAGATGTTGTTATGAGTAATACAATATTTGATCAATTATTAAACTTAAGATTAGAAGAGAGACCTGCTTCAACAGGAATGTTTGTAAATAGATTACAATCTTTTGAATCAGTTAGAGAGTTCTTTGCTTCGGCAACTATTACTACTTTAGTTGATATCCCTTTTATTTTTATATTCATTTCAATAATCTTTTATATTGGGGGACCTTTAGGTTGGGTAACTGTTGTATCAGTAATTTTATCTCTTATCTTTTCATGGTTTATGAAAAAACCTATAAAGAAGACAGTAGAAGCTTCAAGTAAAGAAGATCAAATAAAACACACTACATTAAATGAAACAGTTGCAGGACTAGATATTATAAAAAGTGTTCGTGGTCAAAATAGAATGAAAACACACTGGGACAAATCTATTAATCAAACAGTTTATCATAATGAGAAGTCTCAGTTTTTATCTCAAATAGCAACCTTTATGACTACATTTGTTTCTCAATTTTCTAATATAGCAATAGTAATTGGTGGAGTATATTTAGCTAGTGAAGGTGAAATGACTATGGGGGGAATAATTGCTTCTATGATTTTAAATGGAAGAGTAATTGCACCAATTTCACAAGTTGTTGGGATGATTATAAAATTTGATAGAACAATGCTTGCACTTAAAAATATTGATGAGATTATGAATATGCAAGTAGAAAGAGAAAATAAAACTTATTTAAGTCGACCAGATTTAAAAGGTGATATTGAATTCAAAGATGTTGTATTCTCATATAAAATGCAAAATTTCAATGCTTTAAAAGGTATAAACTTAAACATAAAAGAGGGCGAGAAAGTTGCTATTTTAGGAAAAATAGGTTCTGGTAAATCAACATTAGTTAAGTTACTCCAAAATCTATATGTACCTACTAGTGGTTCAGTTTTAGTTGATAAGACAGATGTAAGACAGATTGATCCAGTAGATTTAAGAAGAGCTATTGGAGTAGTACCTCAAGAACCATTTTTATTTATGGGAAGTATTAAAGATAATATAACTATTGGTGAACCATTTGCAACTGATGAAGAGGTTTTAAGAGCTTCTATGATTGCTGGTGTTCATGACTTTTTATCAAAACATGAATCAGGATATGATTTAGTTGTTGGAGAAAGAGGAGAAGGATTGAGTGGAGGTGAAATTCAATCTGTTGCATTAGCAAGAGCACTTATCTCAAATCCAAATATATTAATTTTAGATGAACCTACTAACTCAATGGATAGACAAACAGAAAAAGTATTTATTAATAAAATGGCAAAAATTATTGAAGATAAAACATTGATATTAATTACTCATAAAGTATCAATTTTATCATTGGTTGATAGGGTTATTGTATTAGATGATGGTCAAATTGCAGCAGATGGTAAAAAAGAAGAGATATTTTCAAAGAATATAAAGGGACAAAATGACAAATGATGATGTAAATTTTGTCCATTCTTTATATGGACAAGCGAATGATAAACCTAAATTCAGAATCGATTTAGTATTTTTTATAATCGTTGGTTTCTTTTTATTTGCAATTATTTGGGCTAATTTTGCACTAATTGATGAATTAGCAAGAGGACAAGGTAAAGTAATTCCAACAAATAAAATTCAAAAAATTCAATCTTATGATGGTGGTGAGATAGAAGAGATTTTAGTAAAAAATGGTGAGCATGTTAAAATAGGGCAGCCATTAGTAAAAATTGATACAACTAGATATCAAGCAACATTAGAGGAGAATCAAGAGGGAATTAGTCAATGGATGGCAATGATTGAAAGATTAAAAGTCGAGTCTGAAATTGATATAAATAGACCTGTACCAAAATTAAAATATAGTAAAAAAGTAAAAGAGATAGCAGGTGGATATATTGATTCAGAAACTACACTTTTTAGAAATAGAGTACAAGAATTAAAAAGTTCTGTACAAGTTCTTAAATCTCAGTTAAATCAAAAAAAACAAGAACTAGAAGAGATAAAGGCAAAAAAAGAACAGTTGGAAAAAAGTTTAGAACTTGTTCAACTTCAAAGAAAGACTATTAAAAATCTAGTACAGTCTGGAGCTAAATCAAGAGTTGAATTAATCAATATTGAAAAAGAGTATCAACAACTAAAAGGTGATTTGAGGTCTGCTGAATTATCAATGCCAAGATCTAGATTTGCAATTACTGAAGCTGAAAATAAAATTTCTGAAAAAATAAGAGGTTTTAGAACTGAAGCTTCAAAAGAGTATCAAAGAATTTTAGTTGAATTAAATAAAGCGCAGGCTAGAAAAGTTTCAGATAGTGATAAAGTTAAAAAAACAGTTATCAAATCACCAGTAGATGGAATTATTAAAGAGATTTATATGAATACTATTGGTGGAGTTGTTAAATCTGGTCAAGATTTAATTGATATAGTTCCAAACAGTGATATCTTGTTAGTAGAAGCGAAAATTGATCCAAGGGATATAGCTTTTATCAATCCAAAACAAAAAGCAATTGTAAAAATTACAGCATACGATTTTGCTATATATGGAGGTTTAGAGGGGCAAATTGTAGAAATTTCTGCAGATAGTATTATCGATAAAGATAGTAAAGAGGGGAAAAGTTATTATAAAGTTGTTGTAAGGACAGAAAAAAACTATTTGGAAAAAGATGGTGAAAAATTACCAATTATTCCAGGTATGATTGCAAGTGTTGATATTGTAACAGGACAAAAATCTATTATGGATTTTATTCTAAAACCAATACTTAAAATAAAACAAAATTCGTTGCATGAACGTTAAATTAGAAGAAGGGAGTTAAGATGAAAAATTTAAGAAAAGTGCTATTTATTAGCTTTATTACTTTATTTGCATTAATTGGTTGTTCTCAAAAAACAGAAACTGTAAATGAAGTTCAAAATACAAGTGTTGAGGTAGAAAAAGGTACCCAAAATGATTTTATAAATGAGCTTGCATTACACGATGCAGTAAGAGCTAAAGATAAATCATTAGTGGATGAATTAATTTCAAAAGGTGTAAAGGTTAATACACAAGATAAATACGGATATACTCCTTTACACTTAGCAGCAAGACTTAATCAATTAGATATAGCTGAAAAACTTTTTGCAAGTGGTGCAAGTATTAACAATACTGACACTTTTGGAGATACACCTTTACTTGATTCAACAAGAAATAGTACAAATGCTATGTCTAGATTTTTGATTTGTAATGGAGCAGAAAGAAATGTTGAAGATAGACATGAAATGACTCCTTTACATAATGCATCAAAAAACAATGATTTATATATTGCTATGATGTTACAAACTCAAGATATTACTTTATTATGTCAAAAATTGACAATTACATTAGAGTATTATGATGATGTAGAGAATAAGATTTGTGGAAATATTCCAACAGGAGTTGCAACTAATATTGATGTAACACTTGCTAATGACTCAGAAGATTCTATAAAACCTATGGGGCCTTTCAAAGCTGGAATTGATGGAAAAACTTATTGTGCTAAACTTAATAAACCACTTAAAAGCGGAACAGATTATTTAGTTACAGCAATTGGGACAAATGATATTGATAAAGCAATTGCAACTGCAAATCTAAATGACTTAAGACTTACAAAAGAGGAACCAAAAAGTGAATATATTGAAGGTTTATATGAAGCTTTAATGAATGAATTTGGACCAGATTTTGAACCATGGAATGCAGAATTAGATAAAAATGGTTTAGTATTTAGATTTAAAGATCCAACTGTACTTTTTGAAAGAGGAAGTAGTGACCTAAGAACAAAATATAAAGAGATTTTAGATAACTTTTTTCCTAGATATTTAAAAGTATTAGATAGATATGTAGATCAAATTGCAGCAGTAAGAGTTGAAGGGCATACATCTTCAGAGTATAGAACAGCTAAAAATGATGAAGAAAGATATTCTAAAAATAAAACTCTTTCAGAAAATAGAGCAAAAAAGGTATTTGATTATACACAAAATATGACAAATGATAAAGAGCTTAAAGCTAATAGTTCATGGCTTGATCAAGTTTATTCTTATCATGGTATGGCATATGATGATTTAATCTATGATGAAAATGGTGTAGAAGATAAAATACAATCAAGAAGAGTTGAGTTTAGAATTAACAAAATTATGAATTAAAGGATCCTTTATGAAAAAATATTTAGCAGGGATAGCACTTATAGCATTAATAACAGGATGTGCTGAGAAAAATACAACTGTTGTAACTGTTGGAGATAAGGATGGAATACTAAATGAAAGTGGAGAGGTTCAAGTAAAACCAGTTTATAAAAAAATGGCAAAACTAGAGACAGTCTCTACAAACAATTATAAACATCCTCACTATATAAATCTTCATTGGTTACATGTAGATGGTGAAAGATATTCGGTAGTAAGAAATATTGATAACAAATATGGAATTGTTGATGATGAAGGAAATTTAAAATTAAAGGTGATTTTTGATTCAATTGGACAATTTGTTAATGGTTTTGCAAAAGTTGAAGTAGATGGTAAATTTGGACTTATCAATGAAAATTTTGAAGTTGTTTTAAAACCAATTTATGATGATGTACGAAATGCAATTGACAATTCTATTGTTGTTAAAAACTTTATAAAAAACAATAGAGTTCAATATGGTTGTTTAAATACAAATATGGAGCTTATTGCACCTTTAGATTATGATATGATTTTTCTTTCAAATGAAAAAAGAATGAGAGTTAAAAAAGATAATCTATGGGGATTTATGGATACAAATTGTAATTTAGTTGTAAAACCTCAATACAAATTTGTGAAAGATTTCTCAAAGGGATTAGCAAAAGTTCAAAAAACTGATGGCTTATATACTTATGTAAATTTAGCTGGAGAAGAGATAGAAAGAAAAACTTTTAACGAAGGTCTTGATTTTTAAGAGGTGAGTTTTAACTCACTTCTTCTCTTCCAAATTTTTAATATATTCTTCACTTAAAAAACTCTTTAATACTTTTTAGTTATAATCGCAAAATTTTATATTACGATAAATCATCAATCATAGGAAAATTATGTCAAAACAATTACTTCAAAAGCAAGCTGATACTATTAGATTTTTAGCTGCTGATATGGTTCAAGAAGCAAACTCAGGACACCCAGGTGCACCAATGGGGATGGCTGATATAGCTACAGTATTAAGTGCTCATTTAAACTTAAACCCTGCAAATGATAAATGGCTAAATAGAGATAGGTTAGTATTTAGTGGAGGTCATGCAACAGGATTAGTGTATTCATTACTTCATTTATGGGGATTTGATGTTAGCTTAGCAGATATGAGAGAGTTTAGACAATTTAACTCAAAAACTCCAGGACATCCAGAATATGGTCATACTCATGGTGTAGAGATTACAACAGGTCCTTTAGGTCAAGGTATTGCAAATGCAGTTGGTTTTGCTATGGCAGCAAAATATGCTCAAAATACCTTAGGTAAAGATGTAATTACACACAATGTATATTGTCTTTGTGGTGACGGAGATTTACAAGAGGGTATCTCTTATGAAGCATGTGCGACTGCTGGACATTTAGGTTTAGATAATTTAGTTGTAATTTATGATTCAAACTCTATTACTATTGAAGGTGATACATCTATTGCATGGAGTGAAAATGTTAAGAAAAGATTTACTGCAATTAATTTTGAAGTAATTGAAATTGATGGACACAATTTTGACCAAATAGATAAAGCAATAGTAGCTGCAAAACAAAGTGATAAACCAGTACTAATTATAGCTACAACTGCTATTGGTAAAGGTGCTGCAACTTTAGAGGGAAGTCACCATACACATGGAGCTCCACTTGGTGAAGATGAGCTTAGAGAATCAAAAATCAAAGCTGGATTTAATCCAGATGAAAAATTTGTAGTTCCATATGATATTAAAGGTGCATTTGATAAGCTTATCAAAGGTGTTGAAGCAGAAAATGCTTGGGAAGAATCTTTAAGTACTGAAACAAAAGAGAAAATTAAACAATTACAAAACCCAGATTTTGATTCAATTGTTTATCCAGAATTTGAAGTAGGAAGTTCAGTAGCTACAAGGGGTTCAAACCACAAAATTTTAAATGCAATTGCAAAAGCAATCCCTGGATTCTTAGGTGGAAGTGCTGACTTAGCACCATCAAATAAAACAGAATTAGCTGGAATGGGTGATTTCCCAAATGGAAGAAATATTCATTTTGGTATTAAAGAGCATGCAATGGCTGCAATGACAAATGCAATGAATCTTTACGGATTATATAGAGTATTCTCTGCTACATTCTTTGTATTCTCAGACTACTTAAAACCAAGTGCAAGAATTGCAGCATTAGCATCAATTCCTCAACACTTTGTTTGGACTCATGATTCTATTGGAGTTGGTGAAGATGGACCAACACACCAACCAATTGAACATTTATCTCAATTTAGAGCATTACCAAATTTCTACACATTTAGACCTGCTGATGCAAATGAAAATGTTGATTCTTGGAAAGTTGCTCTTAAAATGAACGCTCCAACTGCATTTGTTTGTTCAAGACAAAATCTTGAAGTATTAAAAGATGAAAAAGCGTTTGGTGATGTATCAAATGGTGGATATCTATTAAAAGAAAGAGATGGTGCAACTGTAACTATTATGGCAAGTGGTAGTGAAGTGATGTTAGCATTACAAACAGCTTGTGACTTAGAAAAAGAGGGGATTAAAGCAAATGTTGTTTCTGTTCCTTGTTTTGATTTATTAGTTGAGCAAGATAAAGAGTATGTTGATACTATAATTAAACCAAATACAAAAGTATTCGCTGTTGAAGCTGCTAGAGGTATGGAATATTATAAATATGCAGATGTAGTTTATGGTATGGATACATTTGGTGCATCAGGACCTGCTGATGAACTTTTCAAACATTTTGGATTTACTAAAGAAGCTTTAGCTGAAAAAATCAAAAAAGATATATAAGTTAGAGTCTTCTCTAACTTTAATCTTCAAATAGTTTTGTTGGTTTTCCATCAAAACTTATTTGATTTTTTCTCTTCATATATTCAATTTGCTCTTTTTTTGTTTTTTTCTTATAAAGTTTTTTTAAATCTTCCCTTTGATCTACAAATTCATACAATGGTACACCCATTCCACATGAGTTATTTACATTTAATATTTTTATTTTAAATATTTGTCTAGCTCCATTTGTATTTGGAAAATAAGAGATATATTTTTCCCATTTTTTATCTTTTTCTTGTATAGCTTTTGCTTTACAATATAGTCTTAAAATATTTGGTTTTCCCTCAAATGCACAAAACATCATAGTCATTCTATCATCTTCAAGTAGATGTGCTGCAGTTTCATTTCCACTTCCAAAATAGTTTAACCAAAGCACTGTATTCTCATTAATTACTTTAAAAGTTTTATCTAAACCTTTTGGTGAAATATTTATTTTCCCTTCTTTAGGAGCAGTTGCGACAAAAAACATTTTTTGTTCTTTTATAAAATTAATATCTTTTTTATTTAATTTATCAGTAATTTTTCCCATAATTTCTCTTTTTATTTAATTATATAAAAAAACGATTAACAAATGATTACAACTATATATCAATATATCTTGATATATTAATTGTTTTTTGCTATACTTCATTTATGATTGTATTTTAAAGGAGTTTTATGGATATTTTTCTAAAATCTGTTTCAGCATTAAATGATGAAACAAGGGTTAAATTACTTAAGTTTATTAATATTCATGGAAAATGTTGTGTATGTGATTTAGAAAACTCTTTTGATATGATACAATCACGACTTTCTAGACATCTAAAGATTTTAAAAGAGGGTGGGTTTTTAAGGGTTGACAGAGTAGGTCGTTGGGCTTACTATTCTATTCGTTCACCTTTAGATGAATTTAGACAAGCTAGTATAAAAGAGATTATGACTTTAGATATTGATTTACCAAATTTAAAAAAAGTTTGTGAGGTAAAATGACAGAAACACTATTTGTTTATGGGACACTTATGCCAAACTGTCCAAATGGACATGTTTTGGAGAATATTGTTGGGAAGTTTGTTCCTGCAACAGTTAAAGGGCGACTTGTTGATGCAGGATGGAGTGCAGGTATGGGATATCCTGGAATTAGATTAGATAAGCCAATTGACACAGTTCACGGATATTTATTTTATTCAAGTAATCTTATAAATCATTGGGATTATTTAGATGAGTTTGAAGGCTTAGAGTTTGTAAGAACGCCAGTTACAGTTGAAAGATATGATGAGTTAGATGTGGATACTTATATATATGCTTTGAAGCCTGAAGTGGAAGAGATGTTAGAAGAGTAACTAAAGAGTTACTCTTTTTTTTGATAAAATATATCAATATATCTTGATGTGTTGAATTAAGGAGAAAAATGTTTTTAGCAAGTACTATTTTTATAGTAACACTTATATTTGTTATTTGGCAACCTAAAAATTTACAAATAGGTACAACAGCGGTACTTGGTGCAGTTGTGGCATTAATAGCTGGAGTTGTATCTTTTGATGATGTATTAGTTGTTACCCAAATTGTTTGGGATGCAACTTTGGCTTTTATTGGTATTATCATACTTTCAATGGTTTTAGATGAGATTGGTTTTTTTGAATGGTGTGCAATTAAAATGGCAAAATTCTCAAAGGGCAATGGACATAAGATGTTTGTTTACTCTTTATTATTAGGTTCCTTTGTTTCTGCTCTTTTTGCAAATGATGGAGCAGCGTTGATTTTAACTCCAATTTTGTTAGCTAAAATGAAAATTTTAAAACTAAATGCAAAAACTATTTTAGCTTTTTTACTTGCAGGAGGTTTTATAAGTGACAGTGCATCTTTACCTTTTGTTTTCTCAAATCTAACTAACATAGTTACAGCAAACTATTTTAATATAGGTTTTGCACAATATTTGGCAAATATGATAGTACCTTATATTGTAAGCACAATAGTTTCTATTATAGTTTTATGGATAATTTTGAGAAAAGATATTCCTAAAACTGTTGATATATCTTTATTGAAAAATCCAGATGAAGTTTTAAAAAATAAAACACTATTTAAATTCTCTTGGGTATTTTTAGCTTTATTAATTTTAGGATATTTTATCGGTGATATGTATAATCTTCCTGTTTCAGTATTTGCATTAGGTGGTGGTATTCTATTTTTAGCAATAGCTAGTTTCATGAAAAGTGCAAAAGCTTGGCTTACTATTAAAACTGCACCATGGCAAGTTGTTTGGTTTAGTATTGGACTTTATATAGTTGTATATGGTTTAAAAAATGCAGGATTAACTGATTATTTAACTCTTATATTAAATGATTTGGTTCAAAGAGGAGATGCTATAGCAATCCTTGGTACAGGTTTTATCTCTGCAATATTAAGTGCAATAATGAACAATATGCCAACAGTTATGGTTATGGATATAGCTTTAAAAGATATCCCAAATGAGGCTTTAGCTTATGCAAATATTATAGGGTGTAACTTAGGTCCTAAGATGACACCATTTGGTTCTTTAGCAACTCTTCTTTGGCTTCATGTATTAAGCAAAAAAGGTGTTCAAATTGGATTTTGGCAATATAGTAAATTTGGACTTATAGTAACTCCACCAGTACTATTTATAGTTTTATTAACATTGATATAAAGGAATAACATGGAAAAAAGAGTTTTGATTTTATGTACAGGAAATTCGTGTAGAAGTATCATAGCTGAAGCACTTATAAATGCAAAATTAGATGGTATTAGTGCTGATTCTAGTGGAGTAAAAGCTAGTGGAAGAGTAAATCCAAATGCAAAAAAACTTTTAGAAGAAAAAAATATTTGGAAAGAGAAATATCATTCTAAAACTATAGATAAAGTGATAGATAATCCTTATGACTTAGTTGTAACAGTATGTGACCATGCAAATGAGACTTGTCCCATGTTTCCAAAAGCAGTAAAAGTTATCCATGTTGGTTTTGAAGATCCCGACGGGAAAGATTTTGGGGCTTTTGAAAAGACATATAAAGAGATTGAAACAATTTTGCTTCCAAAAGTAAAGGAAGAGTTAGGAGTATAAGATGTTTTATTATTGGGAAAAGTTTGTAGATTTTTTTGTTTTTTCTTTATTGGCTCTTGATAAAGATGCACATTTAACTCAAGCTTTACATTTTTTTATTTTTGATACTGTAAAGATTTTAGTTTTGCTTGTAGTGATAATATATCTAGTAACTTTTTTAAGAAGCTATTTCCCTGTTGAAAAAGTAAGGGATTATTTAAGTGGAAAACATAAACTTATAGGGCATATATTTGCAGCATTTTTTGGGGTACTTACCCCTTTTTGTTCATGTAGTGCCATACCTCTTTTTTTAGGGTTTTTACAAGCAAGAATACCTTTAGGAGTTACTTTCTCATATTTGATTTCAGCTCCATTAAGTGATGCAGTTGTTATTGCTTTATTATTCTCTTTATTTGGAATAAAAATTACACTTTTTTATATGGCTTGTGCTTTACTTATAGCAATTATTGCGGGCTTAGTAATTGGTTCTTTAAATCTAGAAAAAGAGATTTTATTAGAAGTTAAACCAGCTTCATGTTGTTCCTCTTCAAGTGAAGAAGATATTTCATTAAAATATAGAGCAAAAGAGGCTTGGAAAGATAGTTTAGATATATTAAAAAAGATATATTTGTACGTATTTATAGGTATAGGTATTGGGGCATTTATTCATGGGTATGTTCCTTCAGAAATGATAGTTAAATATGCTGGGGGAGATATTTGGTATGCTCCAATTGTGGCAGTTTTTATGGGAATTCCTATGTATTCAAGTGCTGCAGGGATGTTACCATTGATTGAAGTATTAACTTCAAAAGGGATGCTTTTAGGTACTGCTTTATCTTTTATGATGGCTGTTGTTGCATTAAGTTTACCAGAAGCGATGATTCTTAAAAGAGTTTTATCCATAAAATTAATTTCTATATTTTTTGGGATAGTTGGCATGGCAATTCTATTAGTAGGATTTGTTTTTAATATGATTTTATAAATATTTAGGAGAAAAAATGAAAATTGAGATTTTAGGAACAGGTTGTTCAAAATGTGAAGCTTTAACAAATAATGTAAAGGCTGCAATTGCAAAAAAAGGTATCTTTGCACAAGTTGAAAAGGTTGAAGATATGGTAAAAATAATGGAATATGGAGTAATGAGTACACCAGGATTAGTAATAGATGGGGAAGTTAAATCAACTGGAAAACTATTAGATGTAGAAGAGATAGAAAAATTGTTAAAATAGCAATTTTATTCTATATCTAAGAGAAAAAATTAGATAAGATATCCTTTTATAAGGATATCTTTTGAATCAAGAACGTATAGGTCATATTTATGCAACTTTTGCATTTCTTTTTTGGGGAGGATTATCTCCAATATATTTTAAAGAGGTATCTTCAGTTGACTCTTTTGAAATTTTATTATATAGAATTGTTTTTTCTGTATTTACACTTTTACCACTACTTTATTTTAACAAAGAGATAAAAACACTTTTTGCAACATTAAAAGATTTTAGAAAATTAAAATATCTTTTTGCTTCTACTTTTTTTGTATCAATTAATTGGCTGATTTTTATTTGGGCAATTGCCAATAATAGGATTTTAGAAACTTCACTTGGATATTATATAAATCCCTTAGTCAATGTACTCTTAGGTTTTATATTTTTTGGTGAAAGGATGACAAAGAACCAGTATTTTGCTATTTTTCTTGCTTTTATTGCAGTATTATATCAGTTACTAACTCTAGGACACATTCCTTATATCTCTTTTTCATTAGCTATAAGTTTTGCAATTTATGGTTTACTTAGAAAAAAAATAAATATAGGCTCTCAAGTAGGATTATTTATAGAAGTTCTTTTACTTGCACCTTTTGCTTTGATATATTTAGTTTATTTGTATATTAATACAGAGATGGCTTTTATCCAAAATAGTTCTAACTATATCTCTTTTATGCTTTTTCTTGCTGGGCTTATTACTATTATTCCTCTTTTGTTATTTAATAGTGCAGCAGTTAGAATAAGACTTGCTACTTTAGGATTTTTTCAATATATTGCTCCTACGGCATCTTTTTTACTTGCTATTTTTGTTTATAATGAAGATTTTAATAGTGATAAATTTATTACTTTTATTTTAATCTGGATTTCATTATTTATTTTTTCATTTAATTCAATAAAGAAAGCACTGTTTAATAAATAATTAACACTTCTTATATAAAATCCCAAGTTATTTTTTAGTAGGGATACGCATGAAATTAAAAGAAAAAAATAAAGTAGAAAACAAAACTAATGTTTTCTATAAAGCGGTTTGGAGATGGCATTTTTATGCTGGAGTTTTTGTAGTACCATTTATGCTAATATTAGCAGTTACAGGTATTATGATGATGTATATTGGATTTTTTGATGGAAGAGATGGGGAAAAGATTATTGTTCCTATTCCTGATAATAATACAATGATAAGTTTGGAAAAACAATCACAGATTGCAAAATCTTCAATTGTTGGTTCAAATGTTGTGGAGTTAATAAAAGCTTCAAGTGAAAATAGAGTTAATGTTTTTAGATTAAAGTTAGAAGATGGTACTCAAAAAATGATTGCGGTAAACCCATATTCTGGCAAGATTATAAAAGATTGGGAAAGAAGACAAGGTTGGTATGATTTAGCTGATAATATCCATAGTGATTTATTGATAGGAAAAACTGGGGATAGAATTTTAGAGATAAGTGCTGGGTTTGGTATTATTTTAATTATTACTGGTTTATATCTATGGTGGCCAAGAGATAGGAGAATTTCAAAAGTTTTAGCTTTTGATTTTTCTTTGAAAGATAGAGAATTTTTAAAAAATTTTCACGTTACATTAGGTGTATATGTTTCAATTTTCTTTTTTCTTTTTTTACTTTCTGGGATGTCATGGACAGGTGTATGGGGAGCAAAAATAGTCCAAGCTTGGAGTACTTTTCCTGCTCAAAAATGGGATAAGATTCCATTATCAGATAAGACTCATGCATCTTTAAATTATGGTCCTAGTGAAGGTATGCCTTGGGCAATAGAACATACTAATTTACCAATGTCAGGCTCAAAAATGGGACTAAAAGGTACTTTAAATAATGAAAAAATTAATATAGATTCAATAGTAAACCTAGCAAATAAGATTGGTTTTAAAGAAAGATATAGAGTATCTTTTCCTAAAGGAGAAACTGGTGTATGGACTATAAACCAAGATACTATGAATAGTGATTCCAAAAATCCATTTGTTGATAAAACAGTTCATATAGATAGATATACAGGAAAAATTTTGGCAAAAGTAACATTTGATGATTATTCCCTCGCAGGTAAAGTTATGGCTGTATCTATTCCTATTCATATGGGGCTTGTAACAATTTGGAATCTTATAATAAATACTTTGATTTGTTTATCTGTAATAGCTTTAAGTATTACTGGACTTGTAATGTGGTGGAAAAGAAGACCAGCAAATTCTGGGTTTAAACTAAGTGCTCCTCCTATGCCAAAAAATTTACCCCATTGGAAAAATGCTATGTTTATAATGCTTTTAGTCTCTTTATTTTTTCCACTTGTTGGAATTACTTTAATAGTTGTATTGGCTTTAGATATTTTAGTTTTTTCAAAAATAAAAGTACTTAAAAATATATTTTCATAAATAAAAAAATAAAAGTAAAGAGTTAAACTCTTGACTTTTATTTTAAATATCTCTATACTTTCAAGAGTAAAGAGCTTGACTCTTCACTCTTGAAAAATATTAGAGGAATAGAAAATGAAAATTATTGATGATAAAACCTACTACAAAATGAGTGAATTAGTTGAGCAAACTAAACTCTCTAATCACACTATATCTTTTTATAGTAAAAAAGGTTTATTACCAAATACTCTAAGTACTTCAAAAAATATGAAATATTATCCTCAAATCACAATTACAGTATTAAATATGATTAAATATTTTAAAGAAAATCTAAATTTTTCTATAGATTACATAAAAGAACTTTTTGATTATTATCAAATAGATTTTAATGATAGGGCAGAACTTATTTTACAATCTATACAAATGCTATCAAGTGAGATTAGAAATCCTATTTCAAAAAAGGATTTAGATAAAGAACTTGTAAATGAAGCAATAAAACTTGATTTAATTGATGACAAAGAGATATATTTTAAAACAGAAATAGAAGTTTTGAATGTATATGCAGAACTTAGATCTTATGAGATAGCAACTGAACTTATAAATGAGTATGTAATCACAAGTAAAAAATTAGCAAAATTAGAAAGGCAACTAAGTAAAAAAGTATTAGAAAAAACAGGATATTTACCTGAGATTTTGGTTTTAAATATTTTGAATTCTTTTAAACCTTATATTTTCAATAGACAAACAATCGAAGAGTTTAAAAGGCTTGATTATGAATAGATTTTCAAATAGTTTGATAGTAATAAAAATATCGTTTTTATGTGTAGTTTTTTGTAATGTTATTGTTGATGTGGCTCATAAAGTTTTACTTCAAAATATAGCTTTTAAGATTTTTGATGGAAGTGAACAAGTTGTCTGGATATCAATTATCAATGCAATGATACTAATACCTTTTTTACTTTTTTTTAGTATAAGTGGATATTTATCTGATAGATACAATAAAAAGGATATTTTAATTTATGGTGCGATCTCCTCTTTTATTCTTTCATGTTTAATGGTTTTATCTTATATTAGCGGAAATTTTTATATAGCAATGCTAAATTTAGTTTTCTTAGCAATACAAAGTACTATTTATTCTCCTGCAAAATTTGGAATAATAATTGATATCTGGGGAAAAAGTAATTTATCAAAAGGAAATGCAAGTTTACAAGCAATCTCAATTATTGCAATTCTATTTTCAATTGCAAGTGGTTCTTTTATTTTTGAATCATTTTATAATACACACAATCTAGATCTATTAACTACTAAAGAGGAGTTGTTAAAGGCAATATTGCCTTTGACTTATTATATAGTTCCTGTTGCATTCTTTGAAATGTTTTTATCATTATTTATATTAAAAAAATTAAAAACAAAATATAAACAAGATAAGAGATTAGTCTTAGATAAAAGTAAATTATTAAAAGGTCAACTTTTAAAGAAAAATATTAAAACAATTTTTTCTAATGAACAAATAACTATGTCTGTAATTGGTTTATCAGTTTTTTGGGGTATATCTCAAGGTTTAATGGCTGTATATCCATCTTTTGCAAAACAATATCTAAATATTATTGATGTATTTATTATAAATGGAATTATTGCTTCTTCAGGTATAGGAATTGCAATAGGTTCTATTATATATTCAAAGGTGTCAAAACATTATATAGAGATTGGTACAATACCTCTTGCAGCTATTGGTATGGCTATAATGATTTATATTTCAACAATTGCTGAAAGTTCCCTATTATTAGCAATTTGTTTTTTGATTTTTGGTATCTTTGGAGGTTTATTTGTTGTACCTTTAAATGCTTTAATACAATTTAATGCAAAAAGAAAAACTTTAGGAACTATACTAGCAGGTAATAATTGGTTCCATTCTTTAGCAATGTTTATAATGCTTTGTATTACAACATTTGTTTCTCTAAATAATCTTGATCCACTAAATACTATATATCTTATCTTAATTATTACTATTACTGGTATGGGATTTACAATTTATCATTTACCTCAATCTTTGATTTTATTTTTTGTAAAATTGATTGTGGGAGTAAAATATAAACTTAGTGTAAAGGGTCTTAAAAATATACCTTCTTCAGGTGGAGTATTACTTTTAGGAAATCATATATCATGGATAGATTGGGCGATTGTTTTTATGAGTTCACCACGGCAAGTTAGATTTGTAATGCATAAACCTATATATGAGAAATGGTATTTAAATTGGCTTTTAAAACTTTTCAAAGTTATACCTATCTCTAGTGCATCAAGTAAAGAGACTATAAAAACTATAGCAAAAAGTTTAGATGAAGGTGATGTTGTTGCTCTTTTCCCTGAAGGGGGTATTACAAGAAGTGGACATCTAGGTGAATTTAAAAAAGGATTTGAACTTATTTTAAAACAAACAAAAGGGGATATACCTGTTGTAGCATTTTATATTAGAGGTTTATGGGAATCAATGTTTAGTAGAGCAAATAAGAAATATAAAAAGACAGGAAGAACAAGAGCTGTATCAATATATTTCTCGAAACCTATAAAAAAGAAAAAAGCAACGGCATATAAAGTAAAACAATCTATTAAAGAGCTTTCTTCTAAATCTTGGCTTGAATATTCAAATAGTTTTAAAACTATACCTGAGGGAATCTTTGATAGATTAAAATCTGATGTTAAAGGTAAAATGATATTTGTAGATTCAACAGGAACAGAACTAAGTGGATACAAGTTTTTAACAGCTGCAATACTTTTTAAAGATTTATTAAAAAGAAAAATAAAAGGTGAAAATATTGGTTTACTAATCCCTTCTAGCGTAGGAGGAGCTTTTATTAATACTTCTATTTTAATGTTAGGAAAAGTTGTTGTAAATTTAAATTTCACCTCTTCTATGCAAACACTTATTTCAAGTGTAGAAAAAGCAGAAATTAAGACAATAGTTACATCAAAGAAGTTTATTGAAAAACTTATAGAAAAAGGTGTAAAAATTGATGAAGTACTTAGTCTAAGTGAAGTGATATATATTGAAGAGATAAAAAAAGATATAACAAAACCAAAAGCTCTAAGTACTCTAATAAGTGTAGTTTTATTTCCAACTATTCTCTTAAAAATGCTACATATTAAAAAAACAAATAGGGATTCGACAGCTGCAATTATGTTTAGTAGTGGAAGTGAAGGAGTACCTAAAGGTATAGAGTTGACTCATGCTAATATTATAGGGAATTCAAAGCAAATTGCAGCTGTAATAAATGCAAATGAAAATGATGTTATCGTTGGTTCCTTGCCTTTATTTCATGCTTTTGGAACAGTTGTAACTATGTTTTTACCTTTAATCGAAGGGATTTTATGTGTTGCTCATCCCGACCCAAGAGATGGTTTTGCAATTGGTAAATTAGTTCAAAAATATAAAGGGACAATTATTTTAGGTACTTCTACTTTTTTTAGATTATATGCAAAGAATCCTAAAGTTACAAAAGATATGCTTCAATCTCTAAGATTAGTTGTAGCTGGTGCTGAGAAACTCTCACAAAAGGTTAGAACTGATTTTGAAAAAAGATTTGATAAACAGATTTTAGAAGGTTTTGGGACAACTGAAACTACCCCAGTTGCTTGTTGCAATTTACCTGATGTAAAAAATCCTGATGGAAGTTTTCAATTAGGAAGTAAAATTGGAACTGTTGGTATGCCAATCCCTGGAACTAAAATAAAAATTGTCGACCCTAACAACTTTAAAGAGCTTAAAACTAATGAAGAGGGGATGATTTTAATCTCAGGTGTGCAAGTTATGAAGGGTTACTTAAATGATAAGAAAAAAACAAATGAAGTACTTATTGAGAAAAAAGGTAGAAAATATTACATAACTGGTGATAAAGGAAAACTTGATAATGATGGGTTTTTAACTATTGTTGATAGATATTCAAGATTTGCAAAACTTGGTGGTGAGATGATAAGTCTTGGATTGGTTGAAGAAAAAATAAAAGCTTTAATATTAGATGATGAGACAGATATTATTGTAACTACTATTAGGGATGAAAAAAAAGGAGAGAAAATTATCGCACTTATTTCTCATATAAGTGAAGAGAAACTTGAAGCACTTAAAAAATCTATAAAAGAAAAATTTGATAATAATCTAATGATTCCAAGTAGCTATAAAATTGTAGATGAGGTTCCTAAGTTAGGTAGTGGGAAAAGTGATTTTAGTAAAGCAAAAAAAGTTGCTTTAGATTTGTGTAGATAGGATTATTTTCCTTCTACACATAAATCGTTAATAATTTGATCTTGTTTTGCACAAAAGTTTCCATTTTTTTCTATAAGAAAAAGATCTTTAGCTTTATTTTTTATTGAACTCAATTTTGCAGTTTCAATCTCTATTCCATAATCATCAAAAACTTTTGCTATATAGGCAAGTAAACCTTTTTGGTCTTTTGCTATAACTTGCATAGATGCTAGATATGTAGTGTGATTACAATCTATTTTTATGCCATCTTTTTTAATTATTGGTATAGCAAGTTTTGTTTTTTTAGTCATATCAAAAGAGCTTTCAATAATTTGAGAAATAAAAATTAAATCCTCATCATCAACTTTTTCAGAAAAACTTATTTCAAAAAATTTCTTTTCATCATAAAGTTTGAAAATATTCATTGTTGAGATATTTAAAAATTCAAGTCTTCCTAATAAAAAACCTAAATTTAGTGGAACATTTCTAATAATTCTAATAACTAAATTATTTTCATTAAGTATCTCATAATCAAAGGTATCAATATTTTGTGCTTTTACAGCAATATCAATAATCTCATCTGCTTTCATTTTTAAGAACACGTGATTTGAAGAGATATAAAAAATCTTTTTCTTCATAATATTTGAAAGAGTTTTAAATTTATTTAATTTTTTAATTCTTTCTTGTTTTGCGTTTCTTCTTGCACTTTCAGTAAGAAGTGCAGTGTTTTCAAAAGCTGGCAATGATTGTAGATATAACTGTTTTAATAAAGAAGCAGTTGCACTTTTATAAACACTTTCTCCTACTGCTGAAATATCTGCATATGTAACAATAAAAAGCATTTTTAATGCAAGTTTTGATTTAACTAATGCTGTAAAAGATAATATAACTTTTTCAGAATAGATATCTTCACTTGTAGCTACTTTACTCATCATATTATGATATCTAACTAATAAAGAACCTAATTGAATATGTTCAGGGTCAAAATTATATGCTGTAGTCATATTTTTAAAAAGCTTTTCACCTGAAATATGATGATCTGTAACTCTTCCTTTACCAACATCATGAAGCAAAGTTACCATTCTAACAATTGCTTTTTCTTTCTCTTCCAAACTATTAAATAACTCTTCAACATATGAATCTTTTATATCTTCAAGCTTTTTTAAGGCTTTTATAGAGTGAACATCAACAGGATGCTGATGGTATCCATCAAATTGTGGTTGATTTACTATTTTTTTAGTTATTGGTAAAATTGTTTGAAACAATCTACTGTTATAAATTAGTTTTATTAATGGATATAAATTTGGTTTATATAATAAGACTTTTAAAGTTTTTTTTAACTCTTGAGTCTGCTTTGTTGGTAAGATAGTCCTACTTGCATAATAAACATATGACCGGTCAAAACCCTTTACATTATCAGGTAAATCAATTAATTCTTTCAAAAATGGAACTAATGTTTTTGGTTTTGCACTATATGATGTATATAATTTATTATCAATTATGTATAAATCTTTTTTATATCTATATTCTTTTAATTGTGAGATATTTTTATTGTCATGAATAATTCTTCTAGTAAATTTTTTTACCATAACTGAAGAAAAAAAGTGAATTCTATGTAGAGACTCAAGCAGTTTTGCCATACATTGTCTCTCTTTGGTCATTCTAGGAGTATGTTTAAAACCTAATTTACTACTTAAATCAGGAAGTAAGTCAAAATTTACAACATCAATTTTCTTTTTTGCTATATTATGTAAAGCATTTCTTACTTGAAAAATGAACTCTAATGCTGCTCTATATTTTTTATACTCATCTTCTGTAAACTCTTTTCCTATTAACTCTTTTGTATCATAAACACCAAAAACTACTGTAGCCATCCAGAAAACCATATTTGATTCTCTCATCCCCCCATATCCATCTTTAATATTTGGTTCCATTTTCAGTGGATATTTTAAAAGTCTTTGTTTATGCTCTTCTAGTTTCTCTTGTATAAACTCTTTTTGATCGGTTTTTCTTATTTTTCTTAGTATATTTTCGTAGGCGTACCAAAGGTGTTTTGAACCATAAATAACTCTTGATTCTAAAATAGAAGTTTTAATTGTAATATCTTCTTTAACACCCTCTTCAATCTCATTTATTTCATGAACTCTTGAACCTAGTTTTAATCCACAATCCCAAGCAAGAGTAACTAACTCTTCCATTAAAGGTCTTAGGTTATACCCTTTTATATCTTTATAAAGAATCATTAAATCCACATCAGAATAAATACATAATTGTTCTCTTCCATAACTGCCAAGAGCTATAAGAGTAACTGGTATTGATGAACTCATTGGCTGATAATCACCAAAATGTTTTCTAAGAATATATTTATAAAGTTGTATTAAAAACTTATCAGTATGTTTTGTATGTTTTACAAAAAAATCTTTTCCACCAGTTGTTTCTAAAGTTGTGTCAATTGATGCAACATAATTTTTATAATAAGTTCTAAAAACCTTTGATATCTCAAAGTCTTGTGCGTTTTTTGATATTAATTCTTCAATCTGAATATTTAATTCAGTCATTTAAATATTCCTTATGAATATCTAATTTTTTTCTAAGAGTAATTCTGTTTAATCCAAGATGTTTAGCCATTTGAACTTGTGACTTATATTTTTTATTTGCTGCTTTTAAAATAGGAACTTCTAAAAGGTAAAGGAAATCTTTATAAGAGTTTTCACCTTTCATATTTGCATACATATAGTTTTCCATAAACATTAGTATTTCATCTTCTCCAATTGTTTCAAAAAGATATGAGAAGTAGATTGATTTTCTTAAGCTATGTGCATTGTTAGAGATATTTATCATTAGTTTTGAAGGTATAATTTGATCTAAATCTAATGTAATGCTAGCTTCTTTTGAAAACTTTTGTGTTAGAGCTTTTACATCTTCTTCCCTATCCCTTAGAGGTGGAAGTTCAATTGTGATTGAAAAAAGTTCTGATAGTTTACTATTAAGTTCATCTTTTAGAGTTGTTGCAATAACTCTAATTCCATTTTCATTTGCCCAGTTAATAAATAGATCTACATTTGTAATATTTTCTATTTTATCAATAATAACTGAACAGTTTTGCAGATTTATTATATTGTCACTAATATCTTGTTGTAAATTTTTTGCTTTGAAAATTGGAGCTTTAGGTACAATATATTGAGATAAAGATTTTTTACCCACTCCTGCTTCTCCTGAAATTAAAGCATTAACTTGCACACTTTGTAAAAGGTGTGCTGAATTTAAAATCTCTTTTGAGTTTTTAGATATTGCTATATAATTTTCCATTTTTTACCTTCTTGATTAATTATATTAAATGTTTATTTTTTTTTGTTAAATATATAAATATAGATAAAGCGATTAAGATTAGCGAGATACCTGTTATTAGATATAAAGCATTAATCATTTTATCATAGTCATTAATTGCTATTTTAAATACAACCATTAATGCTTCTATTGACAAGGCAATAATAATTGAGATTAAAAATTTTGTTATCATTTTTGTTTCTACTTTAGAGTTTTTAGAATAACTTTTAAAGTATACTTCTTGTTCTAATATTGTTTTTGCTAAATCAAATATTGTAACACCCAAAGTTAGTGCAATTATTGGCTTAAATATAGTATCAAGATTAAATATTCCTTTTACCATAAATGAATGGATAAAGTCATACATTGAATAACAAACCATAAAAATTGACAATAAAAACATCGAGTAACCAGCAATAGTATAAAATGTTTTTGTTACAGTATGAAAAGGTTTGTTTAATTCAATTAAATTTAACCTTTCAAGTAAGGATTCAATTTTAAAATCGAAAAATAAAATATAATTACCCTCTTTGACTGAAACTGTTACACAACTATTTCTTGTGGCACTACTAACATATGGAGTACTAAATGCAACTGAACTATTCTCTTTAAAATGTAGTTTTGATATTAAATACTCTCTTGATATATTTTGTGCACTTTTATCAATGCTATTATTTTTATAAAAATTAGGAGAAATTTGTAATTTAGTATCTTTGTTTATAATATATACTAATTCTAATGATGGAAACATTGAAAAAATCTCTTTAAAGTTTTGTTCTCTTAAACGTTTTAGTTCTCCAAGTTTCAAGAGACTTTCTTGTAAAAAATTTTCTATTTTTTCTTGATTCTGAAAATACACTTCTAGGTATTCTTTCATCTATTCTCCTTAATTAATCTTATATTATATCACACTGTATATAAAATATATGTATAAATTTTAAACAATTATCTAAAAAATAAAAATCTGTTCAATAATTAAAAAAACTAATAAACTAATCTACAAAAATGTAATATTTTTAGAAATACCATAAATACGCTACTATTGGTAGAATAATCAATATATTTAATATAATACTGTATAAAATATATACACAATAACTGAAAAAATGATTTATATATCTGATACAATTTCAGCATATTTATTTTGGAAAAGGAAAAATATGGAAAATTTTAACGACTTAAAATACATATTAGATGGTTTTCTATTTGTGTTTTCTGGTGTATTAGTAATGTGGATGGCAGCAGGTTTTGCAATGCTAGAATCAGGTTTAACAAGATCAAAGAATAACGCGACAGTATTAACTAAGAATATCGCATTATTTGCAATATCTTGTATTATGTACTATTTTATTGGTTACAATTTAATGTACGGTGATGGTTCGGCTTTCATGGGAAGCTTCTCAACAATTTCAATGGAAAGTGCAGCTGATGCTTCTTATCCAGCAGCAGCTGACTTCTTCTTCCAAGTTATGTTCGTTGCAACTGCAGCTTCTGTAATCTCAGGAACAATTGCTGAAAGAATGAAGTTATGGCCATTCTTAATTTTTGTTGTTGTTTTAAGTGGTGTAATTTATCCAATCCAAGGTCACTGGACATGGGGTGGAACTGAGTTAGGTGGATTAATCGCAGGATTCTCTGACTTCGCTGGTTCTACAATTGTTCACTCTGTTGGTGGATGGGCAGCATTAGCTGGTGTATTAATCTTAGGTGCTAGAAAAGGTAAATATTCTAAAGATGGTAAAGTAAGACCAATTCCTGGTTCAAACTTAACACTTGCTACATTAGGTACATTTATTTTATGGATGGGATGGTTTGGATTTAATGGTGGTTCTCAATTAGCATTAGGTTCAAAAGCTGATATTGATGGAATAGCTTTAGTTGTTGCCGATACAAATATGGCTGCTGCAGCTGGTGCTGTTATGGCTGCTTTATTAACTCAACTTCTATACAAAAAAGTTGATTTAACTATGGTGTTAAATGGTGCTTTAGCTGGTCTTGTATCTTGTACAGCTGGTCCAGACTTAGGTATGTTAGTTGCATTTATTGAAGGTCTTGTTGGTGGTGCTCTTGTAGTATTTGCTGTACCATTCTTCGATAAGTTAAAAATTGATGATCCAGTTGGTGCATTATCAGTTCACTTAGTAGCTGGTATCTGGGGAACAATCGCAGTTGGTATCTTTAATCCAGATGTAACAATCCTTGCTCAAATCAAAGGTGTTGTTGTTATTGGTGCATTTGTATTCATCGTATCATTTATTGTATGGAAGATTTTAGATGTTATCATGGGATTAAGAGTAGATGAAGAGACTGAAATTACTGGACTTGATATCCACGAAACTGGATTAGAGTGTTACCCAGAGTTCAAAAAAGCTTAATAAGATAGGTAGGATTATATAATGAAGAAAATAGAAGCAATTATTAAACCGTTTAAACTTGAAGATGTTAAAGAAGCATTAGTTGAAAATGGAATCGCAGGTATGACTGTATCTGATGTAAAGGGATATGGTAGACAACAAGGTCACTCTGAATTATACAGAGGGGCTGAGTATGTGGTTGATTTCTTAGCTAAAATTAAAATTGAAGTTATCGTTAATGAAGAAGATGTAGATTCTACAATTAATGTAATTGTTGAAGCTGCAAAAACTGGAAAAATTGGTGATGGTAAAATATTCGTTACTTCAGTTGATGAAGTTGTTAGAATTAGAACAGAACAAAGAGGTTCTGAAGCTGTATAACTTTTTTTAGAAGATGGAGATTTTCTCCACTTCTATACACTCTTTATATATCTGTATATAAAATATACAAAAGACTACTTTTTAAATTCTTAAAAAAAATATATAATACTCGCCAATCAGAGAAAGCGAGGATTTAAATATGGACTTACAATCGATAAGTTATGTTATTGATACTTTTTTTGCAATTTTTGCAATGACACTAATTATCTTTATGGTTCCAGGTTTTGCTATGTTAGAAGCTGGACTTGTTAGAACAAAAAATGTTTCAGCTGTACTAATGGTTAACACTATGATTTATGCAATTGCTTCATTAGCATTTTTATTAGTTGGATATTCAATAGCTTTTGGAGATTTTGGTAGTGATGCAATGTCTAAATGGGCAGCATTTTTATTCCAAATGGCATTTGTAGGAAAAGTTATAAATATAATGTCAGGTGGAGTTAGTGAGAGAGCAAAAGTGATTCCTTTAGCATTATTCACAGTTATAATGGGTGGTTTTATTTACCCTACAGTAGTAAATTGGTCATGGGGAAGTGATATGCTTGAAGGTACATTTTTAGATATAAGTATGTATGACTTAGCAGGTTCAACAGTAATCCATTCGACAGGTGGATGGGCTCTTTTAGCTGCAATATTAATTATTGGTTCTAGACATGGAAGATATACAAAAGAGGGTGGAGTAAGAGTAATTCCCGCTTCAAATATTCCTTTAGTAACATTAGGAGCCTTCCTTTTATGGATTGGGTGGTTTGGCTTTAATGGTGGAAGTGTAGGTTCAATTTCTTCAAAAGAAGCAGCAGATGCTGTTGCATTAACTATAATGAACACAAATACAGCAGGGCTTGCTGGTGCTATTGTTGTTGGTATTTTGATGTATATTTTATATAAAAAACTTGATATTACAATGATTTTAAATGGTGCACTTGGTGGTTTAGTTGCAATTACAGCAGGACCAGATTTATATAATATATATACTCCAATTTTAATAGGTGCAATAGGGGGAGTTATTGTTGTAATTGGTGTATCATTATTTGATAAATTAAGACTTGATGACCCAGTAGGAGCCTTATCTGTACATCTTTTAAATGGTATTTGGGGTACTTTAGCTGTAGGAATTTTCGCAAGCAATGGGGATGATATAACCTTTTTAGGGCAATTAAAAGGTGTCGTTGTTGTCGGTGTATTTGCATTTATTGTTTCTTTTGTTGTTTTATATATTATTAATATTATAATTCCATTACGAGCAGATAGAGATGAAGAGATGCAAGGTCTAGATGTAGATGAATGTGGTTTAGAAGCATATCCAGAATTTAAAAGGGCATTCTAAAACTACTTTTGTAATCAAGAGTTATTTTAAATTTTTTTAGTTAAAATATAAAAATATAAAAAAAGGATTATTATGAAAAAAATTGAAGCAGTAATTAAACCATTTAAATTAGAAGATGTAAAAGATGCATTAACACAAGCAGGGATAACAGGTATGACTGTTTCTGATGTGAAAGGGTATGGTAGACAACAAGGTCACTCTGAATTATATAGAGGGGCAGAATATGTAGTTGATTTTTTACCAAAAATTAAAATTGAATTAATTGTTGCAGAAGATGATGTAGATTCAACTATAGATCTTATTATTAATTCTGCAAAAACTGGAAAAATTGGTGATGGTAAAATTTTTGTATCTGCAATTGAAAAAACTGTAAGAATTAGAACAGGTGAAGAAGACGAGGACGCATTATAATATGCAGACTTTTACTGTAAATACAGCTTTAGATATGCATCTTCATCTAAGAGATGAAGAGATGTTAAAGCTTGTTGCTCCTTTAAGTTCAAAAACATTTGCAGGTGCTTTAGTTATGCCAAACTTAGTACCACCTGTAACTACAAAAGAGGCTTTATTAGCATATAAACAAAGAATTATTGAAGCATGTGGTAAAGATGAATTTGAGCCTAAAATGACTCTATTTTTTAAAAATGATTATTCATATGAATTTTTAGAAGAGATGAAAGATGAGATAATTGCAATCAAACTTTATCCTGCGGGTATTACTACAAACTCTGAAACTGGTGTAGCATCAATGGATGTAGAAGTATTAAGACCAACTTTAGAAACAATGAGTAAATTGGGAATTCCTTTATGTATTCATGGGGAAACAAATGGTTTTGTAATGGATAGAGAAAAAGAGTTCATGCCAATTTATGAATCAATTGCTTCTTCCTTTCCAGAATTAAAAATTATTATGGAACATATTACAACAAAAGATGCAGTAAACTTATTAGATAAATATGATAATTTATATGCAACTGTAACTTTACATCATTTACTTATTACTTTGGATGATGTAGCTGGAGGAATGTTGCAACCACATCTTTTTTGTAAACCAATTGCAAAAAGACCAGAAGATAGAAGTGCTTTATTAGAAGCTGCATTAAATGCTCACCCAAAACTAATGTTTGGAAGCGATTCCGCACCCCATCCAAAACATAAAAAAGAGTGTTGTGGCTGTGCTGCAGGAGTTTTCACTTCGCCAATAGCTTTACAAGTTTTAGCGGATCTTTTTGAAACAAATGGAAAATTAGAAAATTTAAATAGTTTTGTAAGTTTAAATGCTCAAAAAATTTATAATTATAAACCAAAAGAGAAATTAATAAAATTAATAAAAAAAGATTTTTTTGTTCCTGATGCTTATAGATATAACAATGAATTAGTTGTACCTATGTTTGCAGGAGAGAAACTATCTTGGAGTATAGAAGAGTAGTTTTTATCTACTAATTTGAAGGGGATTTAGAAGTTTCTAAATTTCTTTCTCTTAAAAGCCTTTTTATATTTGCATTTGATTCTTCGGCTTTTTTAATTCTTTCTTCTCTCATATTTCTTAGTATCTCTAATGTTTCTTGTTTCTCATGGTCAATATTAGCTTTCATTTGAATAGCTTTTCTGTTACTTGATACTCCAGAAACTCCTAAGAATTTTTCTGTACTATTAATATATATTTTGGAAGAGGATGAAGTTGCATTTTTATTAAAAACAATTATATCGTTAGTTTTTAGTTTTAATAATTCACCTACAGTTAGTTCTGTTTCAGCCATTATTGCTTCAACATTCATCTTAGCACCAGAGATTAAAGTTGTAATATCTGGTTTTCTACTAGCTTTTTTATTTTTACCCTCATTAAACATTTTTTCAACAATTTTATTTAATAACGGCTCAATATATGCGATAGGGTAACAAATAGATAAGAAGCCTGATTCCTCATCAATTGTAATCTCAAGTACAACTAAAAGTACAATTTCATGGTCTGAGATAATTTGGATAGCATTGGCATTTGTATCCCTTGATTCAATTTTAAAATTTAGTGTAGTAATCTCTTGCCAAGCTTTATACATGTGTTTTACAAACATTTTATAAAAGTGTTCAAATATATTAACTTCAATTTCTGTTAATTCTCTATCCAAATTATCGCTTGCAGCAACTGCACCACTACCTAATAGTTCAGCAATAATCTTGTGAGAAATTCCAGGGTTACACTCAACAACAATTCTTCCATCAAGAGGTTTAATTGATAAAGTATTAAGAGAAGTTAATTGAGGAATAGAAAGTATAAACTCTCCGTATGTCATTTGTTCAATAGAGTATAATTTAATATCAACAACTTTTCTAAGCATGGCTGAAAGGTCTGTAATCAAATCTCTTAGCATTTTATCATGTAGGGTTGAAAATGCTTTAAATTGCTCATTTGAGATTCTATTTGGTTTTTTAAAATCATAAATTGAGTAATTTTTTTCTTTAGATATAATTTGCTCATCAGCATTAGTATCAATCTCTTCACCAGCTTCAGCAATATCTAAAAGTGCATCAATCTCATCTTGACTTAAAAATTCAGCCATTTTATCCTCTTATTTCCAATTCAACGTTTAATGCACCTAATTCTTTTATCATTTTAATAGTATCAATAATATCTGTCATAGGAAGTTGCATAACTTTCATTGCTCTAACTAAATCAGATACTGTTGGAGTGCTTTTACTATTTAAAAGAGTATTGTCAATATTAACAGCAACTGGCTTATTATCAAGTTTTACATCATCACCAATATCTCTACCTGGGTTTTGTTGTGGATCATCCCATTCTTTTTCATTTAATGCAGATTTTTTTATTCTAATAGTAAAATTTTCTCTTGCAACAGTTACTGGATCAATCTGAATATCAGCTCCAGCAATTATTGTTTCTCTTTGCATATCTATAATAATTTTCTTTTTAAAATCAGAATCTAATTGGATACTTTGAACATCAGATATAAATTTTACAGTTGAAATATTTCGAGGTTTTTTAACTTCCACAGTTCTTGTATCTGTAGCCATAGCTAGTCTTGCACCAAAAGTTTCATTTATCCTTTTTTCAATCTCATAGGCTTGTTTAGCATCATTTTTTAAGAGACTTAAAGTTATAGAGTTTTCATTTTGTAAAGAGTAATCTACTTCATTTTCTATAGTAGCTCCATCATAAATAAAACCTGTAGTATTGTTTTTTGCATCGGCAACGATAGTTCCCTGAGCTAAAGCATAGACTTGACCATCAACAGCTTTTAATTGAGTTAAAAGTAACTCTCCATGGTCTATTGATTTTGCATCACCAATTGCTGAAACTTTAATTTTTATTTTATCACCTTGTCTTGAAAAAGGAGGTAATTCAGCAGTGACCATAACTGCTGCTATATTTTTTGATTTAATCGATGATGTAGGAATTTTAATATATGAATTTCTAAGTAAATTTTGTAAACTTTGCATTGTAAACTGTGATTTATCACCAGTTCCTGCAAGTCCAACTACAAGTCCATAACCAATAAGTTGGTTATCTCTTATTCCTACAATATTTGATATATCTTTTATTGTTACAGCAAAAACTGAATTAACAATGAAAATTAACGTTATAAGAAATCTCAATTTTGCACCTCAGACATAGTTGTTTAAATTTTATCTAAAATTATATAAAATATAGGTATAATCAAGCAAAAAATAATATTAGGATATCTTTTGATTATTTATATTTACGGTAGTGATGATTTTAAAAAAGATATACATGAACTGTTAGAACATTCTAATATAAAATTTAGATTGGGTGATAATGGGGAAGTAATAGATCTTGATACTCTAGAAGACTTAAAAAATGCAATCGAAGATAATCCAAATAATATTTATTTGATTGATGATTCTAAAATTATTAAGAAAAACTCATTAAATAATAAAATCAAGCTTTTTAAACCTAAGGATGGTATTGAACAAGAATATTTACTAGATCATGGAATTGGTGATATATCAGTAGATTCTTTGGAAGAACTTTCAAACCATATAAAAAATAAATTAGATGCATCAATAGATAATAATGAATCTGAAAGAATTCAAGAATCAATTGTAGAGATTGTTGAAGATGCTTATGATAATGAAGATTCTAATGATTATATTCAATTAGATGATGAACTTAAAGAGTTATTGAGTCCAAGTGAAGAAGAAGCAAAGATTGAACAAATAGATGATATATCTTCTATGATTGAAGAGGATGATATGGGATCATTAATAGAAGATGAAAAAGAAAATCCTTTATTAAATGACCCTTTATTAAACGATTCCTTACTTGATGAGCTAGATGATTTAGTTGAAGAAGATGATAGTTTAGAAGAAGATGAAGCAGCTTTAAAAGATTTGAGTTTTGAAGAAGATTTTGGTAATATAGAAGTTGATAAAAATGAAAATATAAATGATAATAATTTCGAAGAAGAGAATATAAATCAAGGAGTTGAAATGGCAGATGAGTTTTCAGAATTTGATTCATTAAATGAAGCAGATTTATTAGCAGCGTTAGATGGAGTGGATACTGAACCAATGCCAGTAAAAAACACAAGTATTAATACCCCTATAGAAAAAAAAGAAAATGATTCACAGAGTTTAAATTTAGGTAGTTCTAGTGCTGATGATATTGCAAAACTAATTTCTCAACTTCTTAATAATAAAACACTGGAGATAACTATTAAAGTAAAAGATTAGTATGGATTTAATAGGAATTGCAGAAAGCACAGTTAAAATCATTCTAATTTTAGGATTACCTTCATTAATTGTTAGTATGGTAATTGGATTAGTGATTTCAATATTTCAAGCTGTTACACAAGTTTCAGATGCATCTTTATCTTTTGTTCCTAAAATTATATTTGTATCAGTATTTGTTCTTATATCTTTACCTTGGATTGGAGATAACATTGAGACATATACAAAAGATTTATGGGATTTGATTTTGGTTTTTGGACAATAAAATGATAGAAAAACTTTATGAATTAAAAAAAATGCAAACAGACCAAAAAATGATGGAAAAAGGTCAAATTCTTTCTAAAATAAGTCACATCAATGATGAAATTATGTTTACCGAAAATAAAATCAATACTACAAGTGTAGAAAAATATGGGGCAGTTTCAGATTTTGCAATTTTACAAATTCATAAAAATACTATGAAGTTACATATTAAAAAACTTGAAGAAGAGAAAGTTATTTTAAATAAAGAAATGGATATATTAAATAAAGAGATTATTGAGCTTCAAAAAGAGAGTGAACAGTTTAAATATATTTTAGAAGAGCAACAACAAGAACAATTGAGGCAAATCTTAGTTGCAGAAGAGGAAGCATCAAATGAATATATACAGAGTAAATATATTACAGGTTGAGAAAATGAGATTATTTAAAGTTTTACTTTTGTTATTTTTTGTTATTATAAGTGTTAATGCTCAAGAGGTTAGTAGTGCAAGTTTAATTAAACAAAAAATTGAAATAAAAGAACTAAAAAAAGATTTGAATACTTTTTATAATAAAAAAGAAAAAGAGTATCAAGTAAGAAAAAAAGAGTTAGAAACTCTGTTAGCAAAAGTTGAAAAAGAGAAAAAAGATATTCAAGCTTTAAGAGATGAAAATAAAGAATTATTACAAAATATTAAAGGTGAAGTTGATAGTAAAACAGCAAATATTTATAATAAAATGAAACCAAAAATTGCTGCAGAAATTTTTAATCAAATGATTATTGAGGGAAAAATTGAAGATGTTTTTGATATAATCTTAAGATTAAAAGATAAAAATATAACATCTTTGATGAAATATATAAGTCCTAAAAATGCTTCAATATTAACACAAATGTTAAAGGACTATAAAGTAAATAATAATGAAGAAGGATAAATAATATGGCTGATGAAAATGAAGAAGTAAAACAATCTGGTGGAGGAAAAGGTTTAATTATTGTACTTGTTGTATTAGTTGTAATACTTTTAGCAGCAGTTGGTATTGGAGGGTATTTATTAGTTTCTAGTGGTGTGTTAAATGGTCAAAATCAAAATGGTCAAGAACAAGTACAAAAGCAAGAAAGTACTAATTCAAATGAAACTTATAAAACAAGTATAAATGATTTAGTTTTAAATATTACAAACGCAAAAGGTAGAGAAAAATTGATGAAATTATCATTCTCTATAAAAAGTACAGAACCTACAATTGAAGCAATTGTTGAGGAGTATAAACCAGAAATTGTTGATTCAGTTATAGCACAAATTAGTTCTAGAAGTTCAGAAGAACTTTTAACTGTAGGTGGAAAAGCACTTTTAAAAGAAGAATTACTAGATGATATTAATTCAATTATAAATGAAGTTACTTCAAATAATGATGATATCCAAAAGAATAATGTTAAACAAATATTGTTTACTTCATTTGTAATAAAATAGAAAAATGATAGTAGCTGTTAAAACAAATAGTAAGAAAAGAGCTTTAATAAAGCTCCTTTCAATAGGTGCACTAGTTGTAATGCTTATTGCATACTATTTTCACATGAGTGAAGAATACACAAAACGTGAACAGTTAGAAAGTGAAAAAAAATTAAAACAAATAGAGATTAATGAAAAAAATGAAAGTGCTAAAAAATTAGAGCGAGTAATTTATAGAGAGATTGAGACAGCAGTAGACTTGATTGGTCAAAGAAAGGTTATTGATGTAAAGATTGTATCAAATAGGGCATTGATTGTTGTAGACCCAGATACTAACTTAGATGCATTAACTGTAAGATATGGAAGTGCTGCTTTAATCAAAAAAGATTTAAAAGATATAAAAATTGCGATTGATTTAAAATATGTAATTGAAAGTAAATATAATGCAAATTAAATATATATTTTTATCTCTTATCCCTTTTCTTCTAGTTGGGTGTGTATCACAAAACCCAGAAATAGAATTTTCTAAACCCAAAGAACAAGTACCTAAAGCACAACCAGTTGTTAGAAAAAATAAAGGTTCCTTATATTCTATAAAAGGACCATCTTTATTTGCAGATAAAAAAGATTTACAAATTGGAGATATTTTACAAGTTAAGATTGATGAATCTTTATCTTCTAATACAAATAACAAAAGAGAAACTAGTTCAGATAGAAGTAATTCATTTGGTGGAGGAGTTGCTACCGCAGGTACAGAAGGTGGTTTCGCTGAGAGGTTAGCAAACAAAATAAATCCTTTTACTGATTTAGGTTTTGAAACAAATTCTGCAATAGACAATAAAGGTGAAGTAAAAACTAAGCTGAGTGAAGATTTTGCAACGACAGTTTCTGCTATTATTCAAGAAGTATATCAAAATGGAAACTATTTTATTAAAGCTACAAAAGAGATGTTAATAGATGGACAAAAACAATCTTTAATTCTAACAGGAGTAATCAGACCATATGATATTACAGCTGATAATTCTGTTTCATCTTCTCAGATAGCAAATTTAAAAATTCTTTATTCAAAAGATGGACAAGAACAAAATGTTATGCAAATACCTTGGGGATTAAGTATTATTCAAATGTTTTGGCCATTTTAGAAAAATAATTTTTCTAATATAGGATATATTTTTCTAAATATAACTTTTTTTAAGTATTTATATAATATACTTTTTGTTCAATATAAATTTATGGAGTTATCTTATGGGAATTGAAGCATATCAACAGCAAAATGCAGTGTCTGATGATCCATATTTATTAATATTAAAGCTATATGAAGGCTTACTAAAATATCTTTCTTTTGTAAAATCTTCAATGGAAAGTGGCGATATTGAAACAAAGTTTAAATATATAAATAAATCAGTAGCAATTTTTGATGAACTTAGAAATGTACTAGATTTTGAAGGTGGAGATGTATCTTACTATTTAGATGGTTTATATCTTTATCAAATTGAAACTTTATTCGGTGCTGGAATTGACGATAATATTAATTCAGTAAATCAAGTAATGAAAGTTGTACAAGGTTTAATCGACGCATGGAAAGAGGAAACTGGTCTATAAAGGCTCTTGAAGAATTAATATATATTGATTCTTTAGATTCCTACGAGAAGGCTAGTGGTCTTGTTCGATGGAATGAAAAATATCTTACAGAAACAAAAATTACAGATTTTGAACTAAGTAATGAAGACTTTAAAATATTGTATGAACTTTTCTATAAAAATATAAATTTCTTGAAAGAACACAAAGAAAAAACAAGAAAAGATATGGTTGAAAATAGAAAACTAAGAAAATTTTTAAATAATTAACTCAAATACTTCTAATATATTTTCTTTAAAAATATAAGCTCTAATATTTTTTGGTATCTTTGCCAATCTACATTTTTCTTTAAAATTTTTATCCATAGTACAAAGTTCATAAGGTGATATAAAAATATATTTTGGAGTTATACTTATTGAAATTTTGTGGGAAATAACTAATTTTTTTTGTTTTAATATCTCATCTCTTTGAGCTTTACTTAAAAGAATACCTCTTTTTTTTAAACTTAAATCTACAAGCCTTATATTTAGGTTATTGTCATTTAGGTTCTCAAATACTTCTAAGTCTTTTTCTTTATATACAGGAATCTCTTTAATACTTAAAGATTCTATATCATTTTTCAGATATTCAAAACTTCTTTTTATTCCCTCTTGAAATTCATCTAAGAACTTATTTGAAAAGTTTTTTCTAAAATAGTTTCTTTTATATTTTTCATCAAAGTTTGTAATATCTATAAAGTATTGTATATTTTTTTTATCTAGATATTCTTGCAGTTGTATTTTTGTAATATCTAAAAGAGGTCTATATATTTTGTATGAATCTTTTTGTGTTATTTTATCAAAAGCTATAAGTTCAAGAAGTCCTGCTCCACGACTTAACTGCATTAGAAACCATTCAAGTTTATCATTTAATTGATGGGCAGTTATAAGAGTTTCATAATTGTTTTCTTTTATTAATTGTTCAAAAAAATCATATCTAATATCTCTAGCTTTTTTTTCAAAATTTGAAATATTGTTTAGTTTTACATCTTTTATATAAATCTTTTTTTCATATCTATTTGCTAATTCTTTCGCATATTCAACTTCAGCTTTTGATTGCTCTCTTTGATTGTAATTTACAATTGCTATATCAAAAGGGATCTTTTTTTCTAAAAGCAGGAAGAATAGTGCAGTTGAATCAACACCAGCAGAAAATGCTAATAGATTTCTTTTGGTATCGATTTTTTTGAAATTTAGATTCATATTATTTTATAACAGTAGCTAAAAGTTTATCTCCAGCAAGTTCTGTTATTTTTACTCTATAAATTTTTCCAAATTCTAATTGTTTTGGATTTTTTTCATCATACAATTCATTATCATTAATGTAGATTTCTCCATCAATATCTGGTGCCCAAGTTGTTTTTCTTGCACTTAATAGATATTCATGTTCATCACTTTCTCCATCAATGTAAACTTCAAACTCTTTTCCAATTTCATTTTCTAAAGAGTTATTTGTAGTTTCAGAGATAATTTCACCTAATATCTCTGCTCTTGAATCTATAAGTTCTTGTGGAATCTTATCAATTCTATCATAAGCACTAGTCCCCTCTTCATCAGAATAAGAAAATACATTTGCTCTATCAAATTTATACTCTTTTACATATTTACAAAGTTCTTCAAAATCTTCTTGTGTTTCCCCCGGGTGACCAACTATAAAAGTAGTTCTAACAAAACTATTTGGAACTTTTCTCATAGCATCCATTAATTCTTTTAGCTTCTCAACACCTTTACCTCTTTTCATAATTTTAAGAAGATTGGCTGAAATATGTTGTAAAGGCATATCAAAATAGTTTTCAAATATATCTGAATTTTTTATTTTTTCAATCAAACTTAAAGTTGTAGTTGAGGGGTATAAATAAAGTATTCTAGCCGTTTTTACCCCTTCAATTTTTTCAACCTCTTCTATTAGTTTTTCAAGTCCATCTTTTATGTTTAAATCTCTTAAATAAGATGAAGAATCTTGCGAAACAAAAGAAAAATCTGTATAACCATTTTTAACTAGATTTTTAACCTCTTTAACTAAAGATTCAAGTGTTCTTGAATGAAGCTTCCCTTTGAAGCTTGGAATAGCACAAAATGAACAACTTTGATTACACCCTTCGCTTAGTTTTATGTATGCATGATATGAAGATCCTGTAATAACTCTATCATTCTCTTCATTTAATAAAAAAACTTCATCGGTAAAAAAACTTCTTTTTTCTTCTACAAGTTTATCAATTTTGTCATAATCTCCAACACCTGTAAAGATATCAATTTCTGGAAGTTCTTTTTGCAACTCCTCTTTGTATCTCTCACTTAAGCATCCAGCCATAACTAAAACAGATTCTTCTTTTCTTTCATCATGAAGTGTTAAAATTGTATTTATGCTCTCTTCTTTTGCACTATCTATAAATCCACAGGTATTTACAATAATTACATCAGCATTTTCTGGTTCATTAGTAATTTTATACTCTTTTAATTTTCCTAACATTATCTCAGAATCTACAAGATTTTTTGTACAACCAAGACTTACTAAGTGTAGTGATTTTGAAGGTTTATTTTCACTAAATTTCATATATTTTTATCTTTCATTTAAATTTTGCGAATTTTAACATATTCTAAAAGAATTGTAAAATTTATAACCAAATATTGTCAAGAAGTCTAGTATTACCAAATCTTGCCACAACTAAAATGATTGTATTTCCTATCTCTATACTTTTTAACTTATCAAACTCTCTACTTACAATCTCTATATATTCTACATCTAAAGGTTCCATAACTTCATACATTCTATTTTTTATAGTTTCAATATTGGTTTCTTTTTTACCTATTAAGTTTGCTGCTGAGTATAGAGATTTTGAGATAAGTAAAGCATCTTTTCTTTGTTCAGGTGTAAGATAAACATTTCTTGAACTTTTTGCTAAGCCATCACTCTCTCTTACAATAGCACAAGGTACAATATTAATTGGTAAAAATAGATTTTTTACCATTTGTTGAATTAATGAAAGTTGTTGTGCATCTTTTTTCCCAAAGTAGGCATTTGTTGGTTGTACTAATCCAAAGAGTTTAAGAACAACTTGTAAAACACCATCAAAGTGTCCTGGTCTTGCTTTTCCTTCCAACATATAGCTTTTATTTGGAGCCTTAATTAATACCTCTTCTTCTGTATACATAGAGTTGATTTCTGGCATAAAAAGATAATCAACTTTACACATTTCACATATTTTTTTATCTGCTTCTTCACGTCTTGGATAAGCATCTAAATCCTCACCTGGTAAAAACTGAGTGGGATTTACAAAAATAGATACAAATACTGTGTCATTTTCATTTCTAGCTTGTTTTATTAATGAGATATGTCCATCATGTAGAGCTCCCATTGTAGGAACAAAACCAACAGTTCCTAAAATATTTTTTCGAACCTCTTGTAGTTCTTCAATAGTTTTTAAAATCTTCAAAAAAATTCCTTATAATCTTTTTTAACTTCTTTTATACATGGAAATAAATTCCATTTAAAAAAGTAAAGTCTAGTTTTCATCATAATTAGGGTTTAGTTTTAGCAGAATTAAATCTGCTAACATATTTCCTAAAAGTGTTAAAAAAGCACCAATTATTAATATTCCCATAATAACTGGATAATCATGACTTAAAGCACTTTGATAAAATAATAAACCCATTCCATCAATAGAAAAGATAGTTTCTAAAATTACACTACCACCAATAATTCCCGGTAAAGAAAGTCCCAAAAGAGTGATTACCGGTGGATATAAATTTGGCAAAATATAATATCTTAATATTGTTTTTTTACTTAAACCTCTCGATTTTGCAAAAAATATGTAATCAGATTTAAGTATCTCTATAGTTAAAGACCTAATATATAAAATTAAACTTCCAATTCCACCAAATGTTATTATAAAAATAGGTAAAATTAAATGCCAAGCAAAATCTAAATAGTAAGTTAAACTTCCATCATTTGGTACAGAATGTAATCCTGCTATTGGTAAAATTTCAAAATAGATTGAAAATATCATAACTAATAATAGAGCAAGGTAAAAAGATGGCATTGAAAAACTTAAAAGTGATAATTGTCCTACAAACTTATCAAGTTTTGAATCCTTCTTAAGTGCAGCTTGTATTCCTAAATATAGTGATATAACAAAAATTAAAAACATAGAGATAATATTTATGGTAAGTGTAATTGGAATTCTATCTAATATCTCCTCTTTTACCATTTTCCCACTTGCAAAAGATATACCAAAATCTAAATGTAATAAAGCAGTTAGCCATGAAAAAAATTGTATATATAATGGTTTATCAAGTCCATATACTGCTTTTAATTGTTCAATTGATTCAGGCGTAATATTTGGATTCAACTCTCCACTAGCAAAAAAAGAATTAGGTGCTAGATTGATAGCTAAAAATGATATTAAGCTTATTATAAAAAGCATGATAATAAGATATAATAATTTGTTCATAAATAGTTTCATGAGCGTATTATACAAGTAGATAGGTTAAAAATGATAGGTATAGATATAGCTTCAATTCAAAGAATTGAAAAGATGTATGAAAAATTTGGCCAAAAGGCATATGCAAGGTTCTTAGATGAAGAAGAGATTGCACTTGTGAAGTCATCAAGTACTGCTGCTGGATTTTGGGCAGCAAAAGAGGCTGCTAGTAAAGCAATAGGTACAGGTATTGGAAGAGAGTGCTCTTTTCGTGATATTAAAATTAAAAAGAATAAATTAGGTGCTCCAAAACTAAAGTATTCAAAGCAGATTAGAAAAAAGTTTAAAATCAAAAAGTCCCATCTATCTATTACTCATGATGAGGGTATAGCTGTAGCAGTGGTATATAATATTAAAAAATAGCTATTTAGATAAGTATCTTTCAAGAATAATTTTAGCAGCAAGAGAATCAACTCTCCCATCTCTTTTATATTTTATATCGCCTTTAATAAGCTCTTCTGCTTCGATAGAACTCATATTCTCTTCTTGGAACTCATAGGGGATATTTAGTTCTAATAGTTTAGTAAAGTGTTTAACTCTTTTTTGCATATCTTCACTTGCACTTGGAAAGCCGACAATTAGTTTTTCAATTTCCCATTCTTTTAAAACTTTTAAAACATCATTTGAAGCTTGATTTCTATTTTTTCTTAAAACAGCAGGAATAGGGGTTACTATATCATTGTGTAGGGATATTGCCATACCTATTCTTTTAAGTCCAATATCAATAGATGCAAGTTTCAATCAGCTACCTTTAGTTAAATTTAGATAATATTATAGCCTTAAAAAAATAAAACTAGGAAAAATAGGCATGAAATTAGCAGTTTTTGATTTTGATTCAACACTTATGGATGGTGAAACTATTGACTTTTTAGCAAAACCTTTAGGTTTAGAAGAAAAAGTTGCAGCTATTACAGAACAAGCAATGGCTGGAGAGTTAGATTTTTTTGAATCATTAGTTGAAAGAGTATCTTTACTAAAAGGTTTAGAGTATTCAAAGGCTGTAGATATATGTAAAGATTTACCACTTATGCCAGGAGCTTTTGAAACAATTGCGAAATTAAAAGAGAATGGTTATAAAGTAGTTTGTTTTTCAGGTGGTTTTAGAATTGGTACAACACCAGCAAAAGAAAAATTAAAGCTTGATGCAGATTTTTCTAATATTTTACATGAAAAAGATGGAATATTAACAGGTCTTGTTGGTGGAGATATGATGTTTGGATTTTCAAAAGGGGATATGATTCAAAGAGTTCAATCTTTACTAGGAGTATCAAAAGAGAATACACTTGTTGCGGGGGATGGAGCAAATGATGTCTCTATGTTTCCATATGCAGATAAAAGAGTTGCATTTTGTGGAAGAGAGATTTTGAAAAAAGAAGCTAATATTATTGTTGATGAAAAGGATTTGACTAAAATATTAGAATATATTTAAGGATATAAGTATGAGTTTAAAAGAAGATATAAATTTTTCACTTTGGTGTGATTTTATAGAAAGAGATTTTTTAGAGAATAGATTTAAAAAACTAATTGAAGAGAAGATTATTTATGGGGCGACTTCAAACCCTGCAATTTTTGAATCTTCAATCTCTAATTCAGTAGCATATGGTCAGCAACTTCAAATGTTACAAGCTAATGAAGCAAAAACAATTTATGAAGAGTTGGCAATTACAGATATAAAAAGAGCAGCAGAACTTTTAAATGATTTATATATAGAAAATCAAGATGATGGATTTATATCAATAGAAGTTGATCCAGAGCTTTGCGATGATACACAAGGTACTATTGAAGAAGGGATTAGACTTAATTCTTTAATTAGTTCAGAAAATGTTATGATAAAAGTTCCTGCAACTAATGCAGGATATGAAGCAATGAAAGAATTAACTTCTCAAGGAATTAATGTAAATGCTACATTGATTTTTTCTCCTGAACAAGCAATTTCTTGTGCAAAGGCTTTAGATGAAGGGATAAAACTTTCAAATAAAGATACAAAAGCTGTAATCTCTATTTTTGTTTCAAGATTAGATAGACTATGTGATTCAGAACTTTTTGCAAAAGGATTAAAAAAGGGTCAATTAGGTGTTATGAATGCAACTAAGTGTTACCACGAAATAGAAAAGTTTGAAAACACAAATATCAGAACACTATTCGCTAGTACGGGAGTAAAAGGTGATGATTTAGAAGGTAGTTATTATATTGATAAACTTCTTTATCCAAATTCTGTAAATACAGCTCCACTAGCCACTATTGATGAGTGGTTAGAAAATGGACAAACTGAACCAAGTGAAATCCCATCTGAAGAGGTTTGTGATAAATATTTTAAAACTTTAGCTGATAATAAAATTGATATGAAAAGTAATTATGCAAAACTTTTAGAAGATGGATTAGCAGCTTTTAAAGACTCTTTTAAAGACTTACTTAACAAACTACAAAAAGATTAAATTTAAGTGTAACTTGGAAGTAACCTTTCTTGTTACACTTTTAATACTTAAGATAATTTTAGATAAAATCTACAACTATTTAAAAAATAAGGCTTAAAATATGAATAATTGGAATCCAGATAGTTGGAGAAACTTTCCAATAAAACAACAACCAATATATGATGATTTAGAAAAATTAACAAAAGTTGAGAAAGAGTTAGCAACTTATCCTCCATTAATTTTTGCAGAAGAAGCAAGAAGATTAAAAAGTCAATTAGCTGATGTTTCTAGAGGAAAAGCTTTTTTACTTCAAGGTGGAGATTGTGCTGAATCTTTTAATGCTTTTGATGCAAATAATATAAAAGATTTATTTAAAGTTATGATGCAAATGGCAGTTGTATTGACTTTTTCAGGTGGATGTCCTGTCGTAAAAGTTGGAAGGATAGCAGGTCAATTTGCAAAACCTAGAAGTTCAGACTATGAAGAGGTAAATGGAATTGCACTACCATCTTACAGAGGAGATATAATTAATGATGTAGGTTTTTCTCAAAAAGATAGAACTCCAAAGCCAAAAAGACTTCTAAAAGCTTATAATCAAAGTGCTGCTACACTAAATCTTTTAAGGGCTTTTGCAAGAGGTGGTATGGCAGATCTACATAAAGTTCATGCATGGAACTTGGACTTCGTTAAAGATAATGCTTTAGGTGAAAAATATGATCAGTTAGCAAATAAAATCTCTGAGACATTAAAATTTATGGAATCTTGTGGAATAACAAGTGAAAATACAAACCAATTAAGAGAAACAGTACTTTATACTTCACACGAAGCTTTATTACTAAATTATGAAGAAGCATTAACAAGAAAAGATTCATTAACAGATGATTGGTATGATTGTAGTGCACATATGTTATGGATAGGTGATAGAACTAGAGAATTAGATGGTGCCCATCTTGAATATTTCAGAGGTATTAAAAATCCGATAGGTTGTAAAGTTGGTCCATCTATGAAAGAGGATGAACTAATTAAACTTATAGATGCTCTTAATCCTGAAAATGAAGCAGGAAGATTAAATCTTATTGTTAGAATGGGACACGATAAGGTAGCTGATATTTTTCCTAATCTTCTTAAAAAAGTTGAGAGTGAAGGTAAAAATATTGTTTGGTCATGTGACCCAATGCATGGAAATGTTGAAAAAACGGATAATGGTTATAAAACAAGAGATTTTGCTAATATTTTAAGTGAAGTTAAACAGTTCTTCCAAATCCATAAAGCACAAGGAAGTGTAGCAGGTGGTATTCATTTAGAGATGACAGGACAAAATGTAACTGAGTGTACAGGAAGTTCAAGTTCAGCTATTACTGCTGAAGGTCTTTCTAGTAGATATCATACACAGTGTGATCCAAGATTAAATGCTGATCAATCTTTAGAATTGGCATTTATGATAGCTGAGACTTTAAAAGAAGCTAGAGCTTAGATTATATCACTGGATTTTTCCAGTGATATTTTTATTTTTATTTGAAAGTTTCTTTGTAGATATCTTCTTTGAAACCAACTAGTACATTGTTATCAAAAACTACTACAGGTCTTTTTACAAGCATTGGTTCTTTACATAACCATTCAAATTTACCATTATCATCAAGATTTAACTCTTTTAGTTTTAGGTCTCTATATTTTGCACCTTTATTATTAAAAACAGTGTCTATCCCTGCTTTATCAACCCAAAATTTTACTTCTTCAGATGAAGGTGGTTCTTTTCTTAAATCACAAAACTCAACTTCTATATTGTTGTCTTTGAAAAACTTTAGTGCACTTCTTACTGAGTTACAAGTTTTTATTCCATAAATTTTATATGACATTTTATTCCTTACTCAATAATTTTTGGAACTATAAAATACCCATCTTCAGATTGTGGTGCATGTTTTAAAATATGATTTGATAACTCTAAATCTTGTTTAGCTTCATCTTCTCTTAATGGTGTACCACCCTCAACAGTATTAAATGTTGCTTCAATATTTGAAACATCGATCTCATTTAGATTTTCAACAAAGTTGATAATATCTGCAAGTTCAGATTTAAGGTTTTCTTTTTTTGATTCTTCAATCTCTAGGCTTGATAGCTTAGCTAACTTATCTATTAGTTTGTCATCAACAGTCATTTATAATTCCTTTTAAAAGTATCCATATCAAAGATACTTGAAGTTTAATAACTACTTTTTGTTAATAAAAAGTATAAAATTGTAAAAAGAGCAATGAACAGCTCTTATAAATTGTTCGGATTATACCTAAAAAGAGGTTAAGCTTGCTCTTGCGAAACACCTCTTTTAGCATAAAACTCTTTTTTAAATTCTATCCAATTATCAGCTAAAATTGCTTCTCTAGCTTGTTTCATTAGGGTTAAATAGTAGTGGATATTGTGTAATGATGCTAATCTAAAATATGTAATTTCCCCAGCTCTAAAAAGATGGTTCATATATGCTCTTGTAAAGTTTTTACAAGTATAACAATCACATTCGGGGTCAATTGGTGCTTCATCTTCTTTGAAAGTTGCTTTTTTGATATTTACTCTACCAAAACTTGTAAAAAGTGTTCCATTTCTTGCATTTCTTGTTGGCATAACACAATCAAACATATCAACACCTCTTTCGATGTTTTCAATTAAATCTTCAGGTGTACCAACGCCCATAAGATATCTTGGTTTATCTTCTGGCATGAAATTTGTAGTCCACTCAACAGTTTCATACATATCTTGATTTGGTTCTCCAACACTTAATCCACCAATTGCATAACCATCAAAATCTGTAAGTGCACAAAGTTGCTCGGCACTTAATTGCCTAAACTCTTTATCTGTACCACCTTGGATAATTGCAAAAATATTTTGGTTTACACCTATACCACGTGATTGTTGTTCTTTATGGTAAGTTATTGCTTCTTTTGCCCATTTTGTTGTTCTTTCAATAGATTTTTTGATTCTTTCTTTTGTATTTGGTAATGCAACTAAATCATCTAAAATCATCATAATATCACTGCCTAAATCGTATTGTGTATCTAAAACACTTTGTGGAGTAAAGTAGTGTTTACTTCCATCAATATGAGATTTAAAAGTAATTCCATTTTCATCTGGCTTTGAGTTATCACTTAAAGAGAAAGCTTGAAACCCACCACTATCAGTTAAAAAGGAGTTTGGAAACTTTGAAAAACCATGCAGTCCTCCAAACTTTTTAACTAGTTTGCTACCTGGTCTTAAGTATAAATGGTAGGTGTTGCCTAAAATTATTTTTGCACCTAAACTTAACATATCATTTGCATCAAGTGCCTTCACAGTTCCTTGTGTACCAACAGGCATAAAAACAGGAGTTTGAATAGTACTATGTGCTGTTTCAATAGTACAAGCTCTTGCTTTGTGATATGACTTTCCGTCAATTTTAAATTTCATAAAATATCTTCCTTCTGTAAAAAGGAAATTATATCCAATATGTAATTTAAATCTATTTACATAAATTTGCATTATTAAATTTAAAAGGCTTAATGTTATAATTTAATTAATATTAAAAAAAGGTATTAGTTTGAAGAAGATAATTATTTCATCATTGTTATTAATAAATTCACTTATCTCAAAAGAAGTGGAAGTAGATTTAAATAAGGCTATTGATTTAGCTATACAAAATAATGCAATGAATAGAATCTCTAAGTTAAATTTACAAATGGCAGATGCCCAATATCAACAGGCATTAAGTGCAAATTATCCCAGTCTTGATGCAATTTTTTATGCAAATAGAGATAAAAATGACACTATATTTCAACAAAGAGGATATTTTACTTTATCTTCAGAATATTCAAAAATATTTGCATTAGCTAATACTTTAAATATTCCAGCAGGTGCTGCAAGAGATGCTGCACAAGCAACTATATCTGCTATGCCAGCAAATGCTTTTCCTCAAGGTCAAATTAATGCAGACATAGATAGTATTGCAAAAGGTAGAGATACTGTTGTTGGTCAACTTGAAGTAAATTACCCCTTGTACACAGGTGGAAAAATATCTTCTATTATTGAACAAGCTAGGTTAAATAAAGATATTAAAAGAGAAGCAATAAATAGAGATGAAAATAGTGTTGTTTATGATGTAAAAAAATATTTTTATGGATATGTTCTTACTAATGAATTATATAATCTAGTTGATGGTATATACTCAAATATGAAATTTAGTAGAGATTTAACAAAAGATTTTTTAGAAAATGGTACATCTTTAGAGATTAAGAAAACAGATTATTTAAATATTAAGTTACTTACCTCTTTGATTGAATCAACAAGGGCAAAAATTGATTTAAACAGGAAAATGTTAGAGGGTGCAATTGCTAATGTAATGGGACTTAAATATAATGATACTATAAAAATTGTATATGAAGAACAAAAAATACTTAAACAAAACATTGCTTTACAAGAGCTTGTAAAAGAAGCTATGAGGTTAAATCCTGATGTAAAAACTATAAATTTAGCATTAAAAATTAAAGATGAGCAAATAAAAGAAAAAAAAGCAGATTATTATCCTATGGTAAATGTTTTTGGAAATATAAGTCATACTTACAACTCATATGAATATGGTTATTTAAATGAAGATGATGAAAATAGATGGAGTATAGGGCTAGCTGTAAAAATGAATCTATTTAATGGGTTTAAAACAAAAAATGAAGTTATTGAAAAAAGAGTTGATAAAAGTATAATAAATGAAAAGAAGTTGTTTTTAGAAGATGCTGTTGCATTACAACTTAAAAATGAGTTTATAAAAAGTTCAATTGGGTTTAATCAAGTGCAAATACTCAAAGATGCAGTTAAAACTGCAAAAGAGAATAGTAAAATGAATTTTAAAGGTTATCAATATGAAATGGTTGAGGCTAGAGATTTAGTTCAATCTCAACTAATGGAAGTATATGTAAAATCTGATTATTTAAAAAATGTTCATGATTATTTACTATCTTTAGCAACAATAGATAAATTAGTGGGTAGAGAAATTGAAAACCAGACTTATTAGTCTTTTTATTTTATTATCTCTAGTAGCAAACTTTTTAAAAGCTAATGATTATTTAGATAATAATTATAGCTTTGGTGTAATAATAAGTAAATATGATAAAATACGACAAAATAAAATAAAAAGTGTTGTGACGAGAATTTCAAAACAATTTCAAACTCTAAATGAGGATAATTATTTTGTAGATGTTACTTTTTTAGATAATAATAAAAAACTCTTTGATAGTTATATTAATTACTCAAAATATAATTCAATTATTACTTATGCAAGTTTCTATTTAAGAGATAGAAAAAGGCTAAAAGAATCTTCTCAGTATTATTTTACTTTTGATTATAATAAAGAGTTTCAACAATATGTTTTACTTGTAAATAATAAATCTAATATTAAATCTATAAGAGATTTAAAAGGTAAAAACTTTTCTACCTTTGTAGCAAATGATAATTATTCGGATTGGCTTGATTATATAACCCTTAAAGAGTTACATAAACCATACAAGCAGATTGTAAAAAATATTAAAGAAGTGCAAAGTGATTCTACATTAGTTTTGGATCTTTATTTTAATAAATCAGATTTTTCTGTTATAAGAAAAAGTGCTTATAATGATATTGTAGCATTAAATCCTGCAATTAAAAAAAGAGTATCAATTCTAAAAGAATCTAAACCAATATTTCTTTTTGGATTAGGATTAATGCACAAAAATGTAAGTAAAAAGATAATTAATGGATTTGATAAAATAGTAAAAGATGGAACATTTGATAAAGACTATCAATCTTTATTAGAATTATTAGGAAATGTAAAAATTAAAAGAATATATCCAGAAGATTTATTTGAATTAGAAAAATTTTATGATGAATATATAGAACTGAAAAGAAAGTATTAATGGTAAGTATAAATAGAATATCTTTAAAAATTTTTATATCAATGTTTTTATCAATACTATTTTTTTCTGTAATATTTTCAATATATTATGTAAAAAATCAAAAAAAAGAGATTATTGATTCTATGCAATTAGAAGCAAAAAGTATTGCAAAAATGATTGTATATGTTACTTCAGATGCGATTGTTTTAAATGATGGAGCTTATATAGTAGAGTTTAATCATGAATTCCTTTCTCAACATGAATTGTTGAAATCTATTATAATCTCTAAAAATTCTAATGAATACTTTATAATAAAAAAAGATAAATGGTTATTTGAAAAGAGTATTGACAGTAGTTTTACGAAACTTGAGGGTGATACTGCAAGAGCTAAGATTATGAAAAGTAAGGTTTTAGATGAGATGGTCTTTCATTATACTTATCCAATTGTATTCTCTGCAACAAACTGGGGACATATCCATTTAAGTTTTTCATTAGAGCAATATAACAAAAGAATAACAAGTATGTATGTAAGTTTTTCTCTTTTCTTTATTGTCTTATTATTTATTACCTCTTTAGTTTCTTACTTTATAGCAAAAAGTTTTTCAAAACCAATAATTAAATTAAATGAGATTGCAAATGAGATTTCCCATGGCAATTTACAAGTAAGAAGTGACTATAAAAGTAAAGATGAATTTGGACAATTATCAAATAGTTTTAATAAAATGATTTCTAAAATACAAAGTTCTCAAGAACAGTTAAAAGAATCCCATGAAGAGCTTGAAAATAGAGTAGAGATTAGAACATTAGAGTTAAATGAAACAAATAAAAAACTTGAAGAAAAAACAATTGAATTAGAATATTTAAATAAACAATTAGACAAAAAAGTAAAAGATGAAGTGGAAAAAAGAACAGATCAAGAGAGACTACTTATCCAACAATCAAGATTAGCTGCAATGGGTGAGATGATAGGAAATATTGCTCATCAATGGAGACAGCCTTTATCTATTATAACAACAGCTGCATCAGGTATAAAAGTTGAAAAAGAGTTTGGTATCTCTTCAGAAAAAGAAGAGTTAAATAAAGTTGAAACTATTATGAAAACCTCTATATATCTTTCAAATACAATTGAAGATTTTAGTAATTTTTTTAAACCAAATAAAGAAAAAGAGAATTTTAATATTGAGACAATGTTAAAACAATCTTTAGAATTAGTTGGGGCAAGTTTTAAATATTATCATATAAGTGTAAATATAGATGTTGAAAAAGAGATAATTGTAAATGGTTTTGCAAATGAATATGCTCAAGCAATTATGAATATATTAAATAATGCAAAAGATATTTTAGTAGATAGAAGTATCCAAAACCCCACTATAGATTTAAAAATCTATGAAAAAAATGGTTTAGGTGTACTTGCAATAAAAGATAATGCAGGTGGAATTGATAATAATATTATAGATAAAATATTTGAACCATATTTTACAACAAAACATAAGTCTCAAGGTACAGGAATTGGACTTTATATGTCAAAAATGATTATTGAAGAGAATATGCAAGGAGAATTAAAAGTAGAAAATAGTAAGGATGGGGCAGTGTTTACAATATCTGTGCCAAATATATAAGGGGTATTATGAAGTTTTTTAAATTTCTTATTTTAACTTTTTTACTTACTTTAAATTTAAATGCAAAAATGACTATTAATATAGGTATGTATTATGATAGACTTTTTATAAATGATAAAAACATATCTGAAGTTGGTGCAAGACTTTGGGAAAAGTACATAAATAAAGAATATCCAGATATAAAATTAAGTATAAAGTTTTATAAAGATGAAAGAGCTCTTTTAAAAGATTATAAAGATAAAAAACTCTCTGCAATCTTATCAAATGATCTGTTTTATTTAGAAAATAAAAAATATATAAATGATTATTCTGATAAAAAATGGATTGTAAGCAGATCAAGTGAAAAATTTGAAGAGTTATATTTAATCAAAAATCAAAAATCAAAATTTACATTAAATAATCTTGAAACTCAAGAGGTTTTATATATAGATAAATATGCAAAGATATGGTTTGAGTCTTTAATTGATTTAGAATCTATAAATAATATATCTTCAAAAATAAAAAAAGTAAATAAACCCAAAAAACTATTTTATGAACCTTTTTTTAAAGAAAATAGTATTTCGATAATGTCTAAATCTATGTATGATACTATGATAGAATTAAATCCTCAAATAAAAGAAAAAGTCGAGATCATAACTAAATCAGAAAAAATCTTTTTTTTAGGAATGGGTTTTAAAAGAAAAAATATGGATAAAAAAATATCTGAAATAGCTAATAAACTTATTTCAAATATAAATAAAACGGGAGATAATTCCGAAACTACAAACTATATACAAATCCAAAATGTAAGTGAAGTAGAAGAGCATGATTTAGATAAATTAGAACTATTCTATAAAAATTTTTTAGATAAAAATATCAAAAACAAATAAGCATCTAAAATTTAGTACTTTTTGATATAATACCGTATGAAAAAAATATTAATTATTCTTGATGGTATTGTTGCAAAAAAATTAATGCAAAGAATTATAGAAACAAATACAACTGAAAACAGTTATGATGTTGTTTATATGAATGATGCAATAGTCCCGGAGCAAAAAGCATCTAATTTTACTTTTTATAAATTTGATCCAACATCAGAATCTAAGCTAGCTATGGTATTAGATAAAGATGTACACACACAAGTTTTAGTAGCATTAAACTCAAAAGATGAGATGTTAAATGTTATAAAAAATATAAAAGCTAGAAAGAAAAACCTTCCTATGGCTATACTTGATTATTGGGGAATAAATATAAAAGACCCATATGTAAATGTATACAAAGGAATAGAGGTTTTAGCTAATGGAATGGTAGAAAGACTTCCAAATATTCCTGTAATGGCACAAAATATTGGATTAAAACAGGGTGAAATCATGGAGATTAAAATCCCTTTTGGAAGTTCATATGCTTATAGATATATAGGTTCAATAGAACAAAAAGAGTGGAAAATATTTGGCCTATATAGGGGTGAAAAGCTTATAAATATAAAACCATCATTGATTTTGAAACCCAATGATGTAATATTAGTTATTGGTAAACCAGCTGTTTTAATGCAAGTTTATAATGCAATAGGAAAATCACAAGGTCAATTTCCTATGCCTTTTGGACACAACTTATATCTATATTTAGATATGTATTTACAAACAGATGAAAGAATTTTAAATGTAATTGATGAGGTTCAATTTTTACATCAAAGATTAAAAAATGGTAAATTGATTATTAGAATTACAAGGCCAACTACAGTAAGTGTACTAGAAGAGATTAAAAAAACTTTTGCTAATAATGATTCAGTTGAGTTAAAAATGGATTATCATAATTTAGGTATGGAAAAATTATTAAAAAGTGATACTAGGGCTTATGATATTGGAATGTTGATTTTAACTAATGAGATGTTTAATAATAGGAAAAAAAGTAAACATGTATTAGATTTAAAACTTCCAGTATTTAAAATCGGTGAAAACGTTGATGGAACAGGTGTAAAAAGATCAGTTGTTTTAATTAATGATGTAAACTCTTATGAGCAAATCTCACCAGTTGTATTTGATGTATCAAGTCAATTAAAAACAAAAACAAAAATTTTCAATATGGATCCTTTAGGGGAAAATAAAGATAAATCAAATCTATTAGACCATTTTGAAAATTTAGCAAAAATATTTAATGAAAAAATTGAGATTGTTTCAAATGATAAGAATCCAATTAGAGAATTAAAAAAACATACAAATATATTACAAATATTGCCATTAAAACAAAGTATGTTAAAAACAAGGCTTTCATGGCAATTTTTATATACAAACCCAGATTTAATATCTTTTGATATGGGTAATTATAATCAACTGTTAATACCAGTTATTGAAGAGTAAGGAAAAAAATGAATTTTGAGAAATATCCATTTGAAAAATTAAATGAATTATTAGAGGGTATAAAACCAAGTGATAAATATGAGTTAAGTGCCTTAACAATAGGGGAACCAAAATTTGAAACCCCAAGTTTTATTCAAGAAGAGTTAGCAAGAACCACTACTTTGTTACAAAAATATCCAGCAAGTGCAGGCTTACCTGAGTTAAAAGATGCAATGAGAAACTTTGTTAAAAATAGATTTAATGTAGATTTGGAAAATGAACAAATTATTCCTACTTTTGGTACAAGAGAGGTACTTTTCAACTTCCCACAATTTGCACTATTTGATAAAAAAGACCCAACTATAGCATTTACAAACCCTTTTTATCAAATATATGAGGGTGCTGCAATTGCAAGTAGAGCTAAAGTGATACATATTGATTTAACTTTAGAAAATGACTTTAAAGCTCAATTAAGTGATGATGAGTTAAAAAAATGTGATTTGGTAATCTTAAACTATCCAAATAATCCAACTTCTGCTGAGATGACAAAAGATGAATTAGCCCTTTGGGTTAAAAAAGCTTTAGAGTTTAATTTTATATTGGTAAATGATGAGTGTTATTCTGAGATATATTTTGATGAAAGTGATAAACCTGCTTCATTATTAGAAGCTAGTTTAGCAGTTGGAAACACTGAATTTAAAAATGTATTAGTTATGAATTCAATTTCAAAAAGAAGCTCAGCTCCTGGTTTAAGAAGTGGATTTATAGCAGGAGATGCAAAAATATTAAAAGAGTATATGAAGTATAGGACTTATGTAGGGTGTGCTTCACCTGTGCCTTTACAAAAAGCAGCAACTGTAGCTTGGAATGAATCATCACATGTTGATGCATTTAGAAAAATTTATAAGAAAAATTTCCAATTAGCAAAAGAGATTTTAGGAGTTAATCCTCCAAAAGCTACTTTTTATATTTGGTTAAAAGTTGATGATGAGTTGGAGTTTACAAAAAAACTTTTTGAAGAGAAACATATAAAAGTTTTACCAGGAAGTTTTTTAGGAAGAAATGGTATTGGAAAAGGGTATGTAAGAATTGCTCTTGTTGAAAATGAAAATAAAACTAAAGAGGTATTAGAAAGATTGAAGGATTTTATAGATGGATAAAAAGCAACTTCAAGAAGCAAGAACAAATCCAGATTTTCTAAAATATTTAGAAAAAACAAGAGTGGACGCAATAAATACAAAAAATATTTCAGCTTTGTATGAGGTTTTAGATTCATTTTTAATTTTAGATTTAGATGAAGAAAAAATAAATGAGATATATCAAAATATTTTACAAATATCTTTTGAAAATGTAGAAGAGATTATCAAAAAAAGAAAATTAAACCTTGAAGATGATGATTTATATTTTACAAGAGCATTTTATGAGCATGCAATTGAAAGATGGAGCTATGAAAATTTACAAGGTGCAAAGGAATTACTTTTTGTTTTATCAAATATTGTTGATGATGAAAAACTATGTAAAGGGTTACAATCACATATAATTGCACTGTCAAAAGGGATTGATTTAGATACTTTTTATGAAAAAGAAGTTGATTTAAGTAATACAAATGATGAGGAAAAGTATGGGTATTTTATTACAAATTTTATATATAATTTAAACGAACATATAAATAATAATACAGATATTTTAGAAAAAGAATATAAAGAATTAAAACATTTATTAGGAAATTAATGAAAGTACATTTTATAGGAATAGGTGGAATAGGCCTTTCTGCATTAGCTAGATTTTTAAATTATGATGGTCATGAAGTAAGTGGCTCAGATATGAAAAGTTCCCCAATCACTTTAGAATTGGAAAAAGAAGGAATAAAAGTATCATCTCCTCAAGATGCAAAAAATATTTCAGAAGATTTTGATTTAGTTATATATTCAGCAGCAGTTACAGATGAAAATCCAGAATTAATTGAAGCAAGATTAAAACAAATAAGAACTTTGTCAAGAAAAGAGGCTTTACCGATTGTATTAGGTGATAAAAAGAATTTTTGCGTAGCAGGAGCTCATGGAAAATCAACAACAACTGCAATATTAGCTTCAATAATGCAAAGTTCAACTTTAATAGGTGCTATCTCAAAAGATTTTGGTTCAAATTTTAGATATGTAAATGATTTAGTTTGTTTTGAAGCAGATGAGTCGGATGCTTCTTTTCTTTTGTCAAATCCATATTGTTCTATTGTTACTAATGCAGAACCAGAACACATGGAGTATTACCATTATGATTATGAAAAATTTTATGAAGCTTATAGAAAATTTATAGAGTTGGGAACTAAAAGAGTTTTAAACGGTGAAGATGAACATATTCAAAAATTAGATATCAAAGATGCAGATTTTTTATATCCAAGTTGTGATATTAAAAATTTATCATATCTTTTAAAAGATGGAGAGCCTTGTACTAAATTTGATTTAAAAGATTTAGGTTCTTTTGAAGTGTGGGGCTTTGGTTATCATATTGCAGTTGATGCTTCATTGGCAATATTAGCAGCTTTAAATGAACTTGATATTGAAACTATTAGAAAAAATATAACTTACTACAAAGGGATTAAAAAAAGGTTTGATTTAGTTCAAAAAAATGAAAATTTTGCATTAATTGATGATTATGCACATCATCCAACTGAAATTGAGGCTACTATGAAGTCAGTTGAGTTATACGATAACCTTACAAATATAAATAAAAGAGTAGTTATTTGGCAACCACATAAATATTCTAGAACAAATGATAACTTAGAGGGTTTTAAAAGATGTTTTAGAAGATGTGATGAATTGATTATTTTGCCAATTTGGACAATTCCCGGAGAGCAAGTAATAGAGATAGATTTCGAAAAAGAATTTGCTCAATATAAGCCTATATTTGCAGATAAGCTTAAAACTTCAAAAGGAAAAGTTGAATTAATTAAAGATGAAAAAATAATTAAAACAATTGATTCTGGAATAATTTTAGGAGTTGGTGCTGGGGATATAACTTATCAACTTAGATAAGAAATAACATTTTTATGTTATTTCTTATTACTTTTGTTACTTTTTTGTTTAAAATATAATTTTTTTATAATTTTTCGTTAATTAATTTAATATCTAATATGCTATTATTGATATAATAGTCAATGAACCTAGGGGGGACGTATGTTAAAAAATTTTAGTACAAAGATAAAATTAATGCTTGTACCAATTGTTTATGTTTTAATTGTGACAATAGTTACAATCATCTTTACATATTATAATAATCTTGTAAAGTTTAGAATAGAATCAGCAGTACAAACAGAAGTTTTTATTCAACAAGTGTTGAAGGGTAGAATAGCTGTTTATCAGTTTTTGCGTGCACCATCTGATGCAAACGCACAAAATGTTGTTGTAAGTTTTAAAGAACTTGATAAAAATGTATCTGATTTAAGAGAAAATGTTAGTCAAGAATCAAATAAAAAGCTATGTGACAATATCTTAAAAGAGTCGTCAAATTATATAAAATACTTTAATCAATTTTCAAAACAGAGAATAATAGATTATGAAAATGGTATTTTAAAAGAATCTGAAGAGTTAAAACCAATAATTAGTAAGATGGTTAATTCAGGTTTAAAGCTTGAAGAGGAACTAAAAAAGATAAATAATAGTGCTCAAGAGTTAAGAGATGATGCAGAATCTACTATGAATAGTATTCTAATCGGTATTGTTATTGTTTCAGTTCTTATATTTGTTATCTTCTCGATAATGTTATCAAATATTATTATTGGTTCAATTGAAAAATTTAAAGATGGTTTAGCTTCATTTTTTGCATTTATAAATAGAGAGAGTGAAGATAGTAAATTATTAGAGATTGATGGTAAAGATGAATTTGCTTTAATGGCACAATCTGTGAATGAAAGTATAGAAAAAACAAAAAAAGGTTTATTAAAAGATAATGAAACTGTAAAAGAGGTTTTATCTATAGTAGAAAAAGCAAATCAAGGATATTTGAATAATCTTGTTAAAAGTGAGCCAAATAATCCACAATTGGTTCAATTATGTAGTGCTTTAAATACAATGTTAAGTGGTATAAAAGATAAAATTGATTCAATAAATGTTGTTTTATCAGAATTTAGTAATTATAATTTTACAAGAAAAATTGATGCTAAAAATGTTGAAGGTGATATTAAAAAACTTTTAGAGAGTCTAAATTTCTTAACAGATGAGATATCTAATCTGTTAAAACAATCATATACTATAGGGTTAACTCTTGATAATTCATCAGATAAATTAATAGTAAATGTAGATACATTAAATAAAAGTTCAACTGAGGCAGCAGCTTCATTAGAAGAAACAGCAGCAGCTCTTGAAGAGATTACAAGTACAATTGTAAATAATGCTGAAAATGTACAACTTATGAGTGATTATGCAGATAATCTAAGTAACTCTGCACAAACAGGACAAACTTTAGCCCAAAATACTACTAAAGCTATGGAAGATATTACTGATCAAGTAAATTCGATTAATGAAGCAATATCAGTAATTGATCAAATTGCATTCCAAACAAATATTCTTTCATTAAATGCTGCTGTTGAAGCTGCTACAGCTGGTGAAGCTGGAAAAGGTTTTGCTGTTGTTGCTCAAGAGGTTAGAAATTTAGCTTCTAGATCTGCTGAAGCTGCTAAAGAGATTAAAGATTTAGTTGAAAATGCTACAACTAAAGCTTCTCAAGGAAAAGAGATTAGTAATCAAATGATTTCTGGATATGAAGAATTATTAGTAGATATTAGTAAATCAACTGAAAAAATATCAGAGATTGCAAATGCTAGTAAAGAACAAGAACAAGGTATTACTCAAATTAATGATGCTGTTAATCAGTTAGACCAACAAACTCAGCAAAATGCACAAATTGCAACAGAAACGCATGACATTGCAGTTGAAGCTGATACTATAGCAAAAGAGATAGTAGCAGATGCACAATCAAAAGAGTTCTTAGGGAAAAATGAAGTAAAAGCAAGAACTAATACTTCACAAACTAAAAAAGAGTTTACATCATTTGATAAAAAAGTTACACCTAGAAAAGAGGAAACAAAAAAAGTTTCAAATAATGAGATAAAAAGCAATACAAAAGATGATGATGAATGGGAAAGTTTTTAAGATTAAATAAAAAATAATTTCTCATAATTAATACTTCTCTTAGAAATAAAATTGTATTTTGTATTTATAAAATACAATTTTATTAGGAGAAGTTGTGAAAATCTTAGTAAAAAAATATATTAAAAAAGAATCTACTTCAGGTATTATTTTAATTTTTGCAACAATTGCGGCACTTATTTTAAATAATTCTTCTTTTTCTGAATACTATACTTCTATACTTGAAACTCAAATTACATTTAAAGTTGGACATATACTTGATATTGATAAACCACTGATTTTGTGGATAAATGATGGACTTATGGCAGTATTTTTTCTTCTAATTGGTTTAGAAATAAAAAGAGAAGTTATTGCTGGACATTTATCAACTCCAAGTAAAATAGCTCTTCCTGCTATTGCAGCTTTAGGGGGAATGATTGTTCCCGCATTTATATATTTTATTTTTAATTATGGGGATGATTACTCTTTACAAGGATGGGCAATTCCTACTGCAACAGATATTGCATTTGCTTTAGGAATTTTATCTCTTTTAGGTAGAAGAATTCCTGTATCTTTAAAAATATTTTTGATGGCATTGGCAATATTTGATGATTTAGGTGCAATTTTGATTATTGCATTTTTTTATACAAATGATTTATCTTTTCATGCAATCTCTTTAGCTGGAATATGTATATTGATGCTATTTGTTTTAAATAGATTTAAAGTTACAAGATTGGGATTTTATTGGATTTTTGGAATATTACTATGGATATTTGTATTAAAATCAGGTGTACACGCGACACTTGCAGGGATTATAGTTGCATTTTGTATCCCTTTACATGCAGTAAATGAAAAAAGAAAATTGGTATCTCCTGCTAAATCTTTACAGCACCATATACATTATTGGGTTGCATTTTATATTTTACCTTTATTTGCATTTGTTAATGCAGGTGTAGATTTAAGTAATGTATCAATAGATAAAATGTCAAATCCCACTGCATTAGGGATTATTTTTGGTCTATTTATAGGTAAACAGCTTGGAGTTTTTGTTTTTTCTTATTTGGCAATTAAATACAATCTCGCAAAACTTCCTAAGTGTTCAACATTGGCGCAGTTATATGGTGTATCAGTATTAACTGGGATAGGTTTTACTATGAGTTTATTTATTGACAGCCTTGCTTTTGAAAATAGTCATCAGTTTTTTTATACAGATAAATTAGGAATTTTAATAGGTTCTTTTCTTTCTGGAGTTTTAGGATATTTTATCTTACGATTTATAAAGGGAAAAAGAAGATGTTCTATTTAAATAGGTTTAACTAAACCATTTTCTATAACTATTTTACCTTCTAATTCAAGTTGAAATATTTTGTCTTTATATAATCTAAGTGCATCTTGATATGATGGAAAAGTATTTAAAAAACTACTAAGTTTTTCATCTTCACTTTTTTTTATTTTACCAAAGTTATTTACAAAATCTTCTAGATTATATATGGGCTTGATTAGATTTTTTTCAAGCAACTTTTGTGTACCTAGACTATCATCTATCTGGTGAGGTATAGTATAAACCTCTTTCCCCATTTTTAATGCATAATTTATTGATGATAAAGTTCCACTATTTAAATCTGCTTGAGTGACAATTAATATTTCACCTAAGGCAACCACAAGTTCATTTCTTTGTACAAATGTATAATTTCTAGGTTTTTGTGTATCTTGATACATACTTAAAACTAAACCTTCATTTTCAATTGAAGAGATTAGTTTACTGTTAACAGCTGGGTATTTTATATCTAAACCATTTGCCATAACAGCTATTGTGTTATTTGGGGATGCTGCTTTATGGGAAATCGCATCTACGCCTAATGCTGCACCACTTACAATAATTATGTCTCTTTTTGCAAGTTCATTTGCAAGTTTAAAGGTAGTTTTATTTGTGTATGATAAGGGTTTTCTGCTCCCTACTATAGATACTTTTCTTTTTTTTAATAAATTTAGATTTCCTCTATAATAGATATTTTCTGGATATCTACTCATATGTTCTAATTCTTCAATTCTATCATTATATTCTTTTGTCATAATAAACCTTATAATTATAAAAATTATATTTTAAATATCCTTATATATATAATAAATTAAAATGAAAACATAAATTTAATAGTATATTTAATAATTATTATAGATATTATATTGGTTTAAGTTTTATATTGTTATTATTTTGATAATTAATATCAAAAAGGAGAGGGTATGTCTGATTTAATGATTAAAAGGGAAGTAAGAAGATACTTGAAAACTTCAGTATGCGGGGTAGATCCAAAAATGGTTTGCTCAATTGTAAAACTATTTAGAATGAAATATGGTAATGTTGATCAAAAACATATTGCTTCAATTGCAACAAAACTGATTAATGAGTATTAATAATATAATCCATAAAAAGGATAAATATGGAATCTGAAAAAAAGCTAGATATTAAACTTTTACAAAAAAGATTTGATAATCTTAAAAAAGAGATTTTAAAAGATGAGATAAAAAAGGATAAAAATAAAAATGGTATTTGAGAATGATTATAATGCTTTTATGAGATCAATTTATTTAAATGATGCGATTGGTGGTGAAAAAATTATTTCAGCTAGTGATACAAAAAACAATTTTATAGTAGATGCTATAAATGATTTTGGTGAGTTAAGGGTAAAAACATTTATGAGAGATTTTAAAAGTAGTGGACTTAAAATAAGTCTTTCTAAGTATTTAGATATTTAAAATAAATTAGTTCAATAAAGAAGGCAATTGATTTAGATGTATCATATCTAATCCATCTAATAAAAATTTAGATTCTTTTAAAGTTTTTATTGTGATTGAATGGGGATGGCAAATTGCAATTGCAGAACCATTTTTCTTGGCAATATTGATTGCTTTCTTTAATTGTCCTTGAATATACTTAAAATCTTGTTCATTGTCTAAAAAAACATTTCTTGAGATATATGGCATATTATATTTTTTAGCCATTTTTTTAGCCACACTTTTACTGGTTGTACGACTATCTACAAAAATAAAATCATATTTTTTTAAAGCTTTAAATAGATAATCCATAGCTTGTTCATTTGCTGTAAATTTACTTCCTGTATGATTGTTAGTGTATTTTGCATTTGGATACAATTTTCTTATTTGGGCAATTCTTTTTTCTACCTTTTCGTAAGAATCATTTACATGTAGAGTACTAGTTTCTTCATTTTTAAATACTCTAGCTTCAAGAGGAAGGTGAATCATATAAAATGGTAAATCTTTTGTAATTTTTGCAGAATTAGGATGTCTTTTTGTTGGAGGCATTACAGATAAAGTAGTAGTATATCCTATATCCTTGATTTTATTTATTTGATATTCTGTTGTAACATCATCAAAAATAATTGCAAGCTTAGGTTTGTTTGTAGTTATTACTTTAGGTTTTTCTTCAGTTCTTTTGTTGTCTTCTTTTTTCTTTATTGTTTTTATTTCTTCTGTGTCAGAATACTCTTTATAAAAATCTTTTGTATATTCTTCAAATTTATCTTTTTTGATTTTTTCTATTTGTTCAAAATATTTATCAAATTCATCATTTGTTTCTTTTACTTTTTTTTCAATATTTTTTACTACTTTAGGGATCTCTTTTTTAGTCTCTTTTAATTTATTTGTATCAATTGTATATATTAAAAAACCAATTGCTATAAGCAGTAATATAATTATGAATAAAAGAAAGTTTATTAACTTAATATTACTCTTATTAGTTTTTGTATTTTTTCTTCTAGTAGTTTTTTTTCTTTTTGTCATGAAAATTTAGTAGATTTAAAGTAAGGTTTAAACCTTACTTTAAATAAATTTTTAGTTTTTGTCTTGGTCTACAATTTTATTTGAAGCAATCCAAGGCATCATAGCTCTTAGTTTTTCACCAGTTTGCTCAATTCTTGAAGCTCTTGAATTTTTTCTTTCAGCATTCATTCTTGGGTATCCAGCTTGACCTTCTAAGATAAAGTCTTTAGCAAATACACCATTTTGAATCTCTTTTAAGATTTGTTTCATAGCCGCTTTAGACTCATCATTGATAACTCTAGGTCCAGAAACATAATCTCCATATTCAGCAGTATTTGAAATAGAATATCTCATATCTGCAATACCACCTTCATACATTAAGTCAACGATTAATTTTAATTCGTGTAAACACTCAAAGTATGCCATTTCTGGAGCGTATCCAGCGTCAACTAAAGTTTCGAAACCAGCTTCAACTAATGCAGTAGCTCCACCACATAATACAGCTTGCTCTCCAAAAAGGTCAGTCTCTGTTTCGTCTTTGAATGTAGTTTCAATGATACCAGTTCTACCACCACCGATTGCAGAAGCGTAAGCTAAAGCAACATCTTTAGTATCTCCTGATGGATCTTGGTGAATAGCAATAAGGTCAGGAATCCCTCCACCTTTAGTAAACTCAGATCTTACTGTGTGACCTGGAGCTTTAGGCGCAACCATCATTACGTTAATATTTGCTGCTGGAGCAATTCTTCCATAGTGAATATTAAAACCATGTCCAAATGATACATAAGCACCATCTTTTAAATTAGCTTTAATCTCATTTTCATAGATATCAGCTTGATTTTCATCTGGTAATAAAATCACAACAACATCAGCAGCTGCAGTAGCTTCAGCTACAGTTTTAACTTCAAAACCTTTTGCTTCTGCTTTTGCCCATGATGAACCACCTTTTCTAAGACCAACAACAACTTCAACACCTGAATCTCTTAAGTTTTCAGCGTGTGCATGCCCTTGTGATCCGAATCCGATCATAGCAACTTTTTTTGATTTTATTAATTCGATATTACAATCTTTATCGTAGTAAACATTTAATGCCATTTATAGTTCCTCTAGTAAATTTTGTTGGATTATATCTAAATAAAGTTAAATCTTAGGTAATTCTATTTTAAAACAAGCACCATTATAAATTTTATTTTCATATTCAAAACTCTGATTGCTTGCACTTAATAAGCCTTTTACATTTTTTTCAATGATATATTTACTCATATAAAGACCTATTCCTGTTCCTTGAGATTTATGTTTTGTAGTAAAATATGGGTCAAATATTTTTAATAAAACATTATCGTCTATTCCACCTGCACTATCAGTTATCTCAATATTTATATTTTTATCATTTTCATCAATTTTAATTTTTACAATTTTTTCTTTGATTGTTCTTTCTATTAAAATATCTTTTGCATTTGTTAAGATATTTAATAAAGCTTGTGATAATTCATTTGGATAGCCAGTTATCTCATATTTATCTTTTTTTGATTCAAAAACAATATTTATTGAATGGTTTTTGTATACGGCACTTGTTATAGAGGTTGCATTATTTATTACATCAATAATATTGTATTTAACTAATTTTTTATCTTGGTTAAAAAAGCCTCTAAAATCTTCAATTGTTTGATTAAGAAATTTTACATATTTTACAATAGAGTTATGACAATTATCAATATCTTTTTCACTTGCAATTTTAAGTTCCCTTTGCAGTTGTATTGATGTAACAGTTGTTAATATTGCAGATAAAGGTTGTCTCCATTGGTGGGCAATATTTGCAATCATCTCACCTAATGCTGCAAATCTTGATTGTTGGATTAAGGCTCTTTCTTTGTCTCTGTTTTTTTTAACTTCCTCTTCAACTCTCTGTTCAAGATTTTCATTAAGTATTTGTAGTTCTTTTGTTTTTTCATCTACAATCTCTTCAAGATTTTCATTAAGTTTTTTTAACTCTTTTTGTATTCTCATCTCTTCAGTTATGTCATTTAAGGTAACAATAACAATACTATTATCTTTGTCTAATTGTTTCATTGTTGCAGTTATTGAAAAGTAGTGTATTTTATCTTTTTTAGAAATTGCCACTTTATGTAAAATATTTGGATTTTCAATTATATTTTCATACCAAATCATATTTTTGTAAATTCTATCAGTAATAAATTCATCACCTAAGTTTTCATGTTCTTCAAAAAAATCACATATACATAAATGGTTTCTTTTAAAGTCATCAAAGTTATCATAGTTGTCAAAGAAATTGATTAATGCTTCATTTGCATCAATCATCTTTTCTCCATCACTAACAATTACAATACTCTCTTGTGAATCTAGTGTTCCCCTTGTAAACTGTTCTTGTCTTTGTAAAAGATTAGTATTTTTGTTGATTTGAATTGCTATAATTGTTCCTAGAAGAATTGCAAATAATATAAAGTTTATTATTAAGAAAAACTCTAAATTTGTATATTGATTTTTTTGTTCTATAAGTTTTTTTTCTATTTTTTCTAATTCAAGATTTCCTTCAAAAAGTAGTCTATTGGCATTTTCAGTTATTCTTATAAAAAAAGCAGGAGTTCTTTTGTAAAATCTCTTTATTGTTCTGTTTTGAAGCATAAAATTTTCAATGTCATTTGATTCGCTATTATCTATTTGTTCAATTATCAATAAATTAATCTCTTTTATTATTTTTTTTAATTCTTGAATTTTGGGTGCTAATTCTATAACTTCTAAAGATGGAGTGTTATCTATTTTTTTATAAATCACTAGTTTTGTAGAGTTATAGTGCCCTTCAATATTTAATTTGATAACTCTTTCTAGCTTTCCCCCTTTATCTAATACATTTAAACATTTTTCAATAAATTTTATTTTTTCATCTAGTCTTTTATTTACTCCTTCAAGACTTTTTTTGCTAGTTACAGTTGTAGCTAATTCATAAAAATCAGATCTTATTTTATATATATCATTTATAATAAATTCACCAATCTCTATTTTTGCTTTTAAATTTTCAGTTTTTTTATCTAAATCATCTATTAAATGAAGAAAAAAACTATGTAAAGAAACTAAAACAACCATTCCCATCACAAAAATAGCTATTAATAAAATAAGATGCTTTAATGTTTTATTTATTTTTGCTTTAATCAATGTCTACCTAACAAAACCATATTTTTTCATAATTTTTTGACCTTTTTTTGAACTTGCGAAATCAATAAATGCCCTTGCAATTTTTTTATTCTTTGAAAATTTTAAAAGTGAAATAATCAACTTTTTCTTAGATGCTAGCTTTTCAGGTAAAGGAACAATATCTATATATTTTGAATTTTCATTCCAAAATGCTGTAGCTCTCCAATTGATAGTTAAATTAGCTTCATTTTCAATTAGAGCACGATTTAAATTTCTAGAATCAGTCCCTATAAATATAGAGTTATCATAGGCTTTATTTAAAAATGATTTATCTTTATATTTTAAAAATATCTTCTTTGTCTCTCGACCAATACTTCCTGCTTCCGGATTACAAAGAATTGTTTTAATATTTTTATTAACAAAACTATCTAAACTTTTTATATTTAAGGGGTTTCCTTTTCTCACAAAAATTGCAGCTTGATTAAAACCTATCTCTACACCTTCTAGTAGGTATCCATCTTTTAAATTATTTATTCTATAAGATGCACTTCCTGGCAGATATAAATCACCTTTTTGGGAATATTTTAAAGATTCGTACAGGTCTTTTGAACTTCCTTGTGAAACTTTTATTATGCAGTTGTATTTTTCTTCAATTATTTTTGCAATCTCTTTCATTGGTTTAACCATCGTTACACCTGAATATAAAATAAGAATTGGCTTATTTGCATAAAGATTAATAGAAAATATAAATGTTAAGAGTAATGAGAGTATGATTTTATTGAACAAAATACTCCTCCTTCTGTTAGGGTATATTTTGTGATATATAACTATATAATATTAGCAAAAGTTATATTAAAATATATAAATAGTTTAAAGGTTTAAGATTTGTTTAATGAATTATTTCAAAAGATACAACAACATATAAAAGATTTTGATGAACAAGAGATAGAGATATTGAAAGGTTTTATGAAAGATGGTTTTATTATAAAAAATGAAACATATGAAATAAACTCTAAATATAGAGTTGGAATAGTAAAAATAGAAAAGAATAAAGCTATTCTTTGTGATTTACTTAATGAACATAAAAATATAAATTTAGATTTCGAACATTTAAATGGTGCATATGATGGGGATTTAGTCCTTGCAAAAAGGGTCTTTAATCCAAGAAGTAAAATAAAAGCAAAAGTGGAAAAAGTTTTTTCAAATAGTAAAAAAAGTGAAATATTAGTTTATATAAAAGATAGAAATTATTTTACAATAAAAGAGTCAATAAAACTTCAAGCAAAAGTTGATAAAAACTTAGCTGAAGGAGATATTTTATTAATAGATAGTAAAAGTTTTGAAGTATTAAAAAACTTTGGAAATATAAGTGACAATAGAGTTGATGAGATAATATCTCTACATTTGTATTCAGAAGATTATAGGGTTAATACAAAAATTGAAGTTGAAGCTAAGATGGATGATATAAAACAAAGAGTAGATTTAAGAGATTTACCTTTTTGTACAATTGACCCTAATACTGCCAAAGACCATGATGATGCGATATATTTTGATTGGGAAAATGCAGTTTTATATGTAGCGATAGCCGATGTTTCATATTTTGTAAAAGAGGGAAGTGCATTAGATGAATTAGCATATAAAAAATCTATGTCTGCATATTTGCCTTCAAAAGTTTTACCAATGTTGCCAAATGAGTTAAGTGAAGATTTATGCTCTTTAAAAGAGGGTGTTGATAGATACTCATATGTATTTAAAATATATTTAGATTTAGAGAAATCTGAAGTGAAAAAATCAGAACTTTTTGAAGCACTTATAAACTCACACAAGAAATTTTCATATGGTAGAATTGATAGAGTATTAGAAGAGAAGTTTGATACTTTTACTCAAACTGAGAAAAATATCTTTGATTATATTTTACCACTATATGAGGTTACAAAAGCATTTAGAAAAAAAAGGCTTGTAAAGGGATATGATTTTAGAAGTAGTGAGCATAGACTAAAATTAAAAAATGGAGATATTCAAAGTGTAGAGATAGAGAGATCATCTGCTTCACATCAACTAATAGAAGAGTGTATGCTTTTAGCAAATATTGAAGCTAGTAAAAAAGTTAATAGTGTAGGAATTTTTAGAATACACGAAGAGCCACCATTTAAAGCCATATCAAAACTTGTAGATGAAGTAAATGCTTTAGGTGTAAAAGTAAAATTGCAAAACGATGTTCATACTACAATCACACATATACAAGAAAAAGCAAATAAAACGACTTTGCGTGAGGAGATTGATGAACTCATTATTCATTCGCAAACTCAAGCAAAATATAGTTCTAAAAACTTAGGACACTTTGGACTAGGGTTTGCTTCATATTCTCATTTTACAAGTCCAATTAGAAGATACTCTGATTTAGTTTTACATAGAATTTTAAAAACAAAACAAACTCCAAAAGATATAGATGTTATATGTGAATATATCTCTACGCAAGAGAGAAAAATAGATCAAATGGTTTGGGACTATGAAGATAGAAAATATGCAAGATGGGCTTTAAAAAATATAGGAAAAGAAGTAAAAGCAAAAATCACTGATACAGAAAGGGGAATAGCAGTTACTTATTCAGAAATTAGTGGAGCTAAAATATATCTAGATAATTACAAAGGGCAAGTACTTTTTAGTAAAATAAGAGTAATTCTTAAATCAAGTGATTTAATCTCTAAAAAGATAATAGGAAGTGTGAGGTACTAGTGTCTTAGACACTAATTATTGTATCTCCACTTTTTATCCAATCACTTAAAAGCTCACCAGTATAATAGATATCAATATTACAAGCTTCTAAGCCTTCTGCAATCTGCATATTTTCAGCACATTTGAGACAAGCTGTAACTTTTACTCCATCATCAATCATAGCTTTAACTTTTTCTTGAATCTCTTTATCTTCAGCTATTAGTTTTTGACTAGCTCCCCAAACTAAAACAGAAACCTCTTCCATCCAACCTTTAATTTTTGCATTGTGTGCATATAAAAGTACCATATGTAAAGCTGTTTCTTTATTGTCTGTAGTCCATAAAATTTTTACCTCTTTTTGCATAACTAAACCTTTTATGTAATTTAAAAAATTATAACATTGATTGCTTTTACTTTTATAAATATTTAAATTTAATTACATTTGTCTGTTAAATCTTTTAACTCCAAATCAAGAGCATTTGATGAGATATATACTTCCCAAAGAGAAATTCCTAGTGAGATACACATTGTAATAAGACTTAAGCCAAAGATTTTTTTTCCAATATCATAAAAACCTAGAAAAAGACAAAACATAGAAATAGTACATAAAAGTATAGATACCACACCAAAAAACTGCATCCATTTTGTAAGTTCAAGTCTTTTTTTCAAATTTGCAATTTGACCTTTAAACTCTCTAATCCCATCTTTCCTTGCTTGACTACTAAGAGCCCTGATTAATTGTCCTGTTGTTAAAAATCTATTCGTATATGCTAAAAGAAGTAGTGAAATCGCCGGGAAAAGTAGTGCAGGTGTTGATATCTCAATGTCCATTTAAAAAACCTTTTTATTTTTAGGCAATTGTATAAAATTATAAATTAAAAAGTAAAAAAAAGTAAATTTTAGTTAATATTTCATTATGTATAAAAACGAATTCGATAACTTATTAAATCAGAACAAAACTTTTAGTGCTTATATGTTTTATGGGCAATCAACTTTTTTAATTGATTATTATACTAATCTTGTTGCAAACAGATTAGGTAGTCCCGATGAGATAGAAAAGATGTATTTTGATGATTTTGATTTTAAATACGCTAAAGATAAACTTCTTCAATCCTCACTTTTTGCTTCAAACAATATTTTAATTATAAAATTAGAAAAAAAGTTAAATAAAAAAGAGGTTACAACTTTAATAGAAGCTTGTAATACAAACCCTGATTCAAAAGTTATTTTTGCTTGTATGGATGATAGTGAGTTTAAAACTATGGGTGGATATTTTACACAAAAATTAAATGCAGTAAGTGTACGAATGTTTTCACCATTTCCAAATGAGGCGATTAGACTTATTGAAAATCATGCAAAACAGTTAAATATGAAATATGAAATGTCAGCATTAAATAATCTATATTTTATGCATAGACAAGACTTGTCTTTATGTATGAATGATTTAAAAAAACTTGCAATTTTAGATGAAACTATTACTCCTGATTTAGTTTATAAACATTGTTTTGGTATTGGTGCAGTTAATTTTGAAGATTTTTTACATAATCTTATCTCTTCACAAGATATAAGTTTAGATTTGGAAACACTTTTAGAAGAGGGGATAAATGAGATTTATCTTCTAAATCAAGTTACATCTTTTGTGCAACAACTATTTATGATAAGCTCGTATATTAGAGTTTATGGAAGTGCAAATGCAAAAGAGATTTTAGGTTTTGTTCCTCCAAAAAATGTTTGGGAAAAGAAAAGCAGACTAGCTATGAATATAAAGCCTGAAAAGTTTTCAGAGATAATAGATTATCTTTTAGGGATAGAATTAGAACTAAAATCCTCTAAAATATCAAATCAAAATCTTTATTTACAAGCTTGTCTTAGGAAAATTTCAGTTTTAATTAGATAAAATCACAGACTTTACAAAAACCTTGCTGATATTTGTAAAGATACCGGCACAATCTATAAGGAGAATTAATGTCAAGAATCAAACATTATGAAACAATGTTTATTTTAAAGCCAACTCTTACTGAAGAGGAAACTAAGGCTCAAATCGATTTAGTTAAAGCTACAATCGAAAAAAATGGTGGTGAAATTTCATCTTGTGACGACATGGGAACAAGACAACTAGCTTATGAAATTGAAAAAAACAAAAGAGGTTACTATTTCGTAATTTACTTCAAGGGTTCAACTGAAGGAATCTTAGAAATAGAAAGAAACTACAGAATCAACGAAAATATTATGAGATTTATTTTCATTAAATATGAAAGTAAAAAAGAGATCGCTGCATGGACAAAAATGAGCGATGAGGCAGCTAAAAAAGCTAACTAATTAAAATTTTATAGGACATCTTATGTATAATAAAGTAGTAATGGTAGGAAACTTAACAAGAGATATTGAGCTTAGATATATGCCAAATGGATCAGCTTTAGCTAAGTCAGCAATAGCTACAAGTCATAGATATAAGACAAATACTGGAGAGCAAAAAGAAGAAGTTTGTTTTTTAGATTTTAATATTTTTGGAAGAAGTGCTGAAGTTGCTAACCAATACTTAAGAAAAGGTTCGAAAGTTTTATTAGAAGGAAGATTAGTATTTGAACAATGGACTGCTCAAGATGGTTCTAACAGAAGTAAACATGCTCTTAGAGTCGATACTATGAAGATGTTAGATACAAAAGCAGATTCACAAAACATGTCGGATAGCCAAGGTTCTTACAACCAACAAAATAGTTATAACCCTCAAGGTTCACAATACAATAATCAACAACAAGCTCCTCAACAAAATAATATGGGTCAAAATAATTATGGTGGTATGAATAACTCAGGTTCACAACAAATGCCTGAGCAAAGAATACCTGAAATCAATATTGATGATGATGAAATACCTTTCTAGAATATAAGGATTAAAAATGGCAGAAAGAAGAAAATACGGAAAAAAATATTGTAAATATACTGAGATGAAAATTGATTTCATCGATTACAAAAATGTAGATTTACTAAAAATATCTATGAGTGAAAGAGGTAAAATTATGCCTAGAAGACTTACAGGTAACTCTAAAAACTCACAAGAGATGGTAGAAAAAGCAATTAAAAGAGCAAGACATATGGCACTAGTTCCATATATCGTTAATACTCAAAATGTAACTGACGCAGCATACATTAAATAATTTAGTTTTTTTAAAATAGGAAAAAGGGAGATAGTTATCTATCTCCCTTTTTTTATGTAAAATAAAATATATTTAATGATAATCATTATTAAGATTAATTTAATAAATTTAAATTATAATTTCCCCACTTAAAAAAAAGGATATGTATGTTTAAAAAATTAGTTTTATCTAGTTTAGTTTTAACAAGTTCGTTAATAGGTGCAAGTGAGGTTAATATTTATTCTACAAGACATTATGATACTGACAAAAAATTGTTTAAAATGTTTGAAGAGAAAACAGGAATAAAAGTAAATGTTGTTAAAGCAAAAGCTTCTGCTTTAATTAATAGAATAAAAAATGAGGGTGAAAAGTCTCCTGCTGATATATTAATTACGGCAGATGCAGCAAGATTATACAAAGCAAAAAGTGAAGGTCTTTTTCAAACTATTAATTCAGATGTCTTAATGAATAATATTCCAAGTGAATTAAGAGATGAGGATAAGCAATGGTTTGGATTAACAAAAAGATCAAGAGTAACAGTATATAAAATTGGAACGGGCATAGAAAATGAGTTATCAACTTATGAGGATTTAGCAAATCCAAAATTTAATGGTATGATTATGGTTAGATCGTCTAATAATGCTTATAATCAATCTTTATTAGCTGCAATTATTGCTCATCATGGGGAAGAGTATGCATTGAAATGGGCAAAAGGTGTAGTTGCAAATATGGCAATGCAACCAAAAGGTAATGATAGATACCAAGTAAAAGCAATTGCAAATGGAGTAGGGAAAATTGCTATTGCAAACACTTATTATATTGGTAAAATGGTTGATAATAAAGATAAATCAGAAGCTCAAGCTGTAAAGAAAGTAAAAATATTCTTTCCAAAGTTTGAAAATGGTGGTACACATATAAATATTTCTGGTGCTGGTGTTATTAAAACTGCTCCAAATAAAGAAAATGCAATTAAATTTTTAGAATATATGGCATCAGAAGAAGCACAAAAACTTTTTGCAGAAGGAAACTTTGAATATCCAGTATTAAAAGGTGTGAAAACATCTGAATTAGTTTCTTCATGGGGAGATTTCCAAGAAGATAATATCTCAATAAACACATTGGGTAAAAATAATGCAAAAGCAGTAAAAATATTTGATTTAGCAGGATGGAAATAGAAGCATTCTAATTATGAAATTTAGAACTTAAAAGGGAATAGTTTTTCTATTCCCTTTTTTTATATTTATTAATTATTATGATAATCGTTCTTATTATAAGAGGCAATTAAGCTATATTTAATTACAATTTCAATAATTATTATTGATAAAAAGGATATTTATGATAAAGAAGATTTTATTAGCTACAATATTATTATCAACTTCAGTATTACTATCATCAGAAGTTAATGTATATTCCCACAGACATTATGATACAGATAAACAATTATTTAAAATGTTTGAAGAAAAAACTGGGATAGAAGTAAATGTAGTAAAAGCAGATGCAAATGCATTAATTAAAAGATTATCAAGTGAGGGTGAAAAATCTCCAGCAGATGTACTTATTACTGTAGATGCAGGAAGATTATATCAGGCAAAATCAAAAGGATTATTGCAAGCAATTGATTCAAAATATTTAATAGAAAATATTCCAGCAAAACTTAGAGATGAAGATAATCAATGGTTTGCACTTACAAAAAGAGTTAGAGCTTTTGTTATTCCAAAAGATAGCAATTTAGATGAAAATTTAAAAACTTATGAAGATTTAATAAAATCAGAATATAAAAAAATGATTATGGTAAGATCATCAAATCATATATATAACCAATCGATGTTAGCTGCAGTTATAGCACATCATGGGGAAGAGTATGCTTTAAAATGGGCAAAGGGCGTGGTTGAAAATCTAGCTAGAAGACCTAAAGGTAATGATAGATATCAAGTAAAAGCGGTTGCAAATGGTATTGGAAAAATAGGAATTGCAAATACATATTATGTAGGTAAAATGATAGGAAATAAAGATTTGTCAGAATCTGAAGCTGTAAAAAATGTAAAAATCATATTTCCTAAATTTGAAAATGGTGGTACTCACATAAATGTAAGTGGTGCTGGGGTTGCTAAATATGCTCCAAATAAAGAGAATGCAATTAAATTTATAGAGTTTTTAGCAAGCCCTGAAGCCCAAGAGATTTTTGCAAATGGCAATTTTGAATATCCAGTTGTAAAAGGTATGAAAAAGAATCCTGTAGTTGCTTCATGGGGAGAGTTTAAAGATGATACAATCTCTATAAATACACTTGGAAAATATAACGCTAAAGCAGTTAGAATTTTTGATGAAGCAGGGTGGAGATAAAATAAATCTTGAATATATTTAATAAACTAACCATAAGTAGTGTATTGCTTACACTACTTATCTCTATTCCTGGATTAATCTTAATTGCAAATGTTTTCGCACCAAGTGAAAATTGGCAACATCTAGTCGATACAGTACTTTTTGATTATATATTTAACTCTTTATATATAATGCTTGGTGTGGCATTTCTAACTTCAATTTTAGGATTTACAACAGCATATATAACAACTTTTTTTCAATTTACAGGTTCAAAGTTTTTCCATTATGGTTTAATTTTACCTTTTGCTATTCCAACTTATATAATGTCTTATATATATGGGGGAATGTTTGATATTACAGGTACTGTAACAACTTTTATACTTAACCTTTTAGGAAAAACTTTAAATGAGGTTTATTTCTTTGATATTATGTCCATTGAAGGGGCAATACTTGTTATGTCATTAGTTTTATACCCTTATGTATATCTTATCTCAAAAACATATTTAAAATCTGAGTCCTCTTCTATAATTGATGCTTCAAAAACAATGGGCTTAACAAATTTTCAAATTTTTTATAAGGTAATAATTCCTATTTCAAGACCTGCTATTGTGGCTGGAGTTATATTAGCTGTCATGGAAGCAGTTGCCGATTATGGTGTGATGGATTATTATGGAGTTTCAACTTTTGTAACGGGTATTTTTAGAACTTGGCTTGGGATGGGAAGTGTTGAAGATGCTTCAAAATTAGCCTCAATGTTAATGATTTTTATTTTTGTATTGATTTTTTGTGAGCGATTTCAAAGAAGAAATAAAAGATATAAAAGTAGTGGTAAAGATTTTAAACCAATTATAAAAGAGAAACTTACAGGGACAAAAGCTTTTTTAGCTTTTATTGCCTGTTTTATCCCTTTTTTCTTTGGATTCTTATTACCTTTTTCACAGATGAGTTTTTGGTTTTATATCTCATATGAGGAGATAATAGATGAAGATTTTTTAAGAATACTTTTACAAACTTTATCTTTAGGTGTTTTTAGTTCAATTCTTATTACTCTTTTAGCTTTTGTAATTACATATAATGTAAGATTGCATAAAAATAAAATAGCAGAAAACCTACTTCAAATCTCTAAATTGGGTTATTCTATACCAGGTGCTGTTGTTGCAGTTGGGGTATTAAGTTTTTTTAGTATTATAGATAAAAGCTTTGATATTTTAATTAGTGGAAGTGTAATTGCAATTGTATTTGGATATGTAGTAAGATTTATTGCTGTTTCTATTAATAACTATGAATCTGGATTTTCAAAAATTCCACAAACCTATGATGATGCTTGTAAAACAATGCAAATAGGTTCATTTCAAACTTTTTTTAAAGTGATTTTACCCCTTGTAAAAGGTTCAATGATGGCAAGCTTTATTATAGTTTTTATAGAAACAATGAAAGAGTTACCCTTAACAATGATATTAAGACCTTTTAATTTTGATACGTTGCCTGTTTTATCCCATGAACTTGTAACTCAAGCACAAATAATAGAATCAAGTGTACCGGCAATGTTTATTGTTTTATTAGGTATTGTTTCAGTTTTAGTTTTAGCAAAAAAAATGGTCAAGGATTAAGATGATTGGTATAAGTGTAAAGGATTTTTCTATCTCTTTTGGAGATACAAAGATTTTAGAAAATATCTCTTTTGATGTAGTTCAAGGGGAGATAGTTACAATTTTAGGTCCTAGTGGTTGTGGGAAAAGTACAATTTTAAGAAGTATAGCATCTTTACAAGATGAATATAAGGGAGATATTTTTATAAATAATCACTGTCTTATAAAAGATGGGAAAAAACATTGTCACAAAGATATTGGGTATATTTTCCAAGATTATGCATTATTCCCCCATTTAAATGTAAAAGATAATATAGAGTTTGCACTTTATAAACTAGATAATATTGAAAAACAAAAAAGAGTAGATAAACTTTTAAAACAGTTTGATTTGGTTGAGCATAGAAATAAACAAATTCATGAATTAAGTGGGGGACAACAACAAAGGGTATCTATAGCAAGAGTATTAGCTTATGAACCTAAAGTAATCCTACTTGATGAACCCTTTTCAAATCTTGACTCAATTCTTAGAAATAAAACAAAAACATGGTTAAAAAAACTTATTAAAGATATGGGGCTTAGTGCGATTTTAGTTACACACGATCAAAAAGAAGCCTTAAGTATGTCAGATAGAATTGCTATTATTAATGATAAAAAAATAGAACAATTTGGTACTCCTCAAGAGCTTTTTAATAGTCCTAGTTCATTGTATGTTGCTAACTTTTTAAATAAGATTAACAAACTTCCAGAAAGTTTGGTTAAATCATATGGAATAGAAATTGATAAGGAAAATGTTGCAATTATTTCAGTTGATAAAATTGAAGTAAGTTCAAGCCCTTCTAAAATAAAAGCTACTATTCAAGATATATCTTTTTGTGGAGATTATTATGAGATAGAAGTTGTTTTAGAGGAGTTTGAAAATGTAGAACTTTTAGTAAAAACAACTCAAGGAGATTTTGATAATAATCAAAAAGAGTGTTATTTAAATATAAATAAAGAGAATATCAAAGTAGTAAGAAAAAACTAATTCTTACTACTCTCTTCGGTTTTATTCTCTTCCTCTTTTACTTCTTCTTCCCCTATCTCTTCTTCATCAATTCTTGGGTCTAGCATTGTTAACTCAGGACCAGATGTAACAGGAAAATTAACGAATGTACTTCTTTCATCATCTGCAATTCTTTTCTTAGATAAAGCATAAAATGTCAGATAAATACCAATTGCAAAATATAGTACAAACATAGAGTATTCATAATATTTTAGTAGTATACCAATTACAAGAGGTCCTATAAAAGAACCAATACCATAAGTAAATAGTAGTGTTCTGCTGATTTCAAGTAAATCACTATCTTCATCTAAAACGTCATTGGCCCTAGCAACGCTTAAAGGATATATTGTAAAGATTGTTAGACCTAATAAAAATGCACAAATATAGATATATGTGATGTTATCTTGGGTAAATAGAAATAGAATCGAAGTTATTGCAGTTATTGCTGCTACCCATGATATAAGTTTTCTTCTTCCCCATTTATCAGATAATATTCCTACTGGCCATTGAGATATTAATCCACCAAGAATTGCAATTGACATAAAATATGAAACAATCTCAATTGAATTAAATTTTGTAAGGATATAAACTGGTGCCATTGTAAAAAAAGAACCAACTATAAATCCTCCTAGAAAACTAGAAGTTGTAGCAAGAGGTACAACTGAATACACTTTAGGGATTGAGATTCTTTCAAATGGTTTTAGGTCTGGTTCTTTAATTTTTGTTAAGGAAATAAAAAGAATAGAAAAAAGTATAAGTACAGAACCTATTGTAAAAATAGATTGTTTAAAGTTTTCATCAACATTTAAAAATAGTTGTCCTAATGCTGTTGAGAGATAAAAAATAATTGTATAAATAGCTAATACTTTACCTCTTGAATCTTGTGTACTTTTTTCATTTAACCAACTTTCTAAGATAATTAATAAACTATAAAAAGAGAAACCAGAAATTGCCCTTAGTATTGCCCATAAATATTCATTAAAAAAAACAGAATGTAATAAAAATGAGATAACCATAATTGCTGCAAATGTAGCAAAACTTCTGATATGCCCAACACTTGAAATAATACTTTGACTAAATATTGAAGAGCCTACAGCACCTAAAAAGAATGAAGCATTAATTATAGCAATAGCTATATCATTTACTCCCATCTCTTTTAAATATACACCAATAAATGTTAAAATCATACCATAACCAATTGCTAAAAAAGTTATTGCAAAAAATAGGGAAGATATTGTCATAATAGAGAATTTGTTTTGTTCAAACATCTTCTTCTCCTTTAAAAAATTAATAGAATTAAAAAGCCCAATAGTATATGATTTTTGTTGAAATAAAAGTAAAAGTAAGTACTATAAAAAGAAATTCTTTCTTTTTATAGTTTTTCCCAAACAACACCGTTTGGAGTATCCATAATAGATACATCTAAAGATGATATTTCATCTCTAATTTTATCAGCAGTTTCAAAGTCTTTATTTTTTTTAGCTAGAGTTCTTTTTTCTATAAGAGACTCAATTTTTTCAATATCTTCTTTTGAGATACCAAACTGGAAATATTTATAAGCATCATTAAATCCAATACCAATAATCTCATCGATAAACTCAAAGGTAGCTACAAGTTCTTTTTTAAAATTTTTGTTTTTTGGTTCTTTATCTAAAGTCTCATTTGCTTTATTTATATATTCATCAATAATTGATATAGCTTTTGCAGTATTTAAATCATCATTTAAAGCTGTTAAAATATTTTCTTTAAACTCTTTATTTACAGCAGACTTTCCTAAGCCATAAACTCTTTTTTTAACTCTATATAATTTGTCTAATCTTTTTTTAGAAGAGATTAAATCCTCTTCATTAAAGTTAAAGTTTGCTCTATATTGGGCAGTTAGTAGATAAAATCTAACAACCTCTCCACTATATGATTTTAAAATATCTTTTAAGAAAAATGAATTCCCTAAAGATTTACTCATTTTTTCTCCATCAATGGTTACAAAACCATTATGCATCCAATATTTTGCTAAGTGTGCTTTTGTTGAGCATCTTGTTTGTGCAGCTTCATTTTCATGATGAGGGAAAAGTAAGTCTGCTCCACCCCCATGAATATCTATTTGATAAGCTTCATCTTTATATGCTAGATGTTCATTTATCATAGCACTACACTCAATATGCCAACCTGGCCTTCCTTTTCCAAAAGGTGAATTGTAAGCTACATCATTTTGTTTTTCAAATTTCCAAAGTGCAAAATCACTTGGGTTTCTTTTCTCACTATTTGATTCAACTCTAGCAATAGAGTTTTCATCACTTGCTCTATGTGAGATTGAACCATAATTCTCATCTTTTGAAACATCAAAATAAACACCATCTGAGATTTTATAAGCAATATCTTTTTTCATTAAATCTTCAATCATATCAATCATAACTTGAAGATTTTCAGTTGCTTTTGGTTCAAAGCTATTTGGTAAGATATTTAAAGCCTCCATATCACTTTTATATTTAAGTATATATTCACTTGTAATATCTTCTAAACTTCTATTTGATTCATTCATTTTTTTGATGATTTTATCATCTATATCTGTAAAGTTTTTTGTCATAGTTACATTATAACCATTAGCTTTCAAAACTCTATGTAAAAGATCGAAAGCTATAGCGCTTCTTGCATGACCTAAATGGGAATCATCATAAACAGTTGGTCCACAAACATATACTTTTACATCATTGTTTTTTATAGGTTCAAAAAGAACTTTTTCTTTTTTTACCGAATCAAATATTGTTAATTTTGCCATTATTTAAATAGTGCCTCTAAACTTGCTGTATCTGTTGTTTTTTCTTGCTCTTTAGATTCTGAACTTCCTCCAACAGAAGCTCCACCAATCTCTTTTAACTCAATTTCATATTTTGTAAGCATTGAAGCTAGTCTAATATTAAGTCCAGATTTCCCTATTGCTTTTGATTTTTGATCACCAGGAATTGTAACAATAGCTTTACCTTTTTCATTACCTTCTGCATGTTTTTCAATTTTTACACTAGAGATAATTGCTGGGCTTAAAGCTCTTGCTATGAACATCTCTGGTACATTTGAGTATTCAACACAATCAATATTTTCACCGCTTAATTGTCTTGAAACAGCACCAATTCTAACACCTTTTACACCTACAATTGAACCGATAGGATCAACTGTTGCATCAGTTGTTGATAATGCAATTTTAGCTCTACTTCCAGGAATTCTAGCACTAGCTTCTATGGCAATGATTTCATCTTTTAATTCAGGTACTTCAGATTTTAAAAGTGATTCTAAAAATTTAGGACTAGTTCTTGAAATCTCAACAACTAAACCGTTAGTTTTATCAATATTTACACCTCTAACAACTGCTTTTACTGTATCTCCAACTTTAAAAGATTCACCTTTAATTCTACTTTTTCTTGGAAGCATACCTTTTACTTCACCAATCTCAACAAAAGTATTTTCTTGTCTATCAACTCTTGTTACACTTCCACTAATAGTTTTTCCCACTTTATTTTTATATTTACTTAAAAGTGATTCTTCTAAAAATCTTTGTACTCTATATTCGAAATTGTTATGTAAGATAGTAGCTGCATTTCTTCCCATATTTTCAAATTCTAAATCATAATTAACAAAATCTCCAATCTCTAGAGATTCATCAATTTTTTTAGCTTCATCTATTGAGATATAGTTTTCTTTACTTATAATATTTTCATATTGATCTAAACCATCTTCAGTTAATCTTTCATCATCATTTGGAACAACTTCAATTTTTTGAAATAATTCTAGTTTTTTATTTGGTCTATCAATCTCTGCATCGAATCTTAGAGTAGAATCTACCATTTTTTCAGCAGTTTTAATTAATGCTTCTTTTAATGCATTTTCAACATCTTCAATTTTTAAGCCTTTTTCATAGGCGATAGAATCTAAAATATCTATAATTTTGTCCATTGGTTACCTTCTTAATTTTTGACATTGAAATGTAAAGTTTTGATTTTCAATGTAGAGTAGAACAATATTTTAGCTTAAAAGAGCTTTTATTCAAATTAAAGCAATTTTAAGATAAACTATCTAGCTAATTTAATAAAAAGGTTTAATGAGATGGAATTATTATTCGCAAGAAACGAACTAACTGAAAAACCGAAAAAAGTTCAACTTGATAAGATAAAAGAAGAGTTACAAAAAGATGGAGAAAAAATATTTTATTTTGATAGAGATAACTCTCATAAAGATATGATGTCTTTAGTTGACTCATTAGAAGATGAAGGGTACAACGTATACTTTAGAGAAGTAAAATATGGTCTTGCAGATGATGAATATATGTATGAGGTTCATGCGCTGTAATTTTACAAAAGCGAAAAGTATTAATGAGTAAACAAGAAGATAAAAAACTATTTATACAGACTCTTGGCTGTCAGATGAATGATACTGACAGTCAACATATGATTGCTGAACTAAAAGAGCATAAAAACTATAGCACAACAGATAATATCGAAGATGCAGATTTAATTATTATTAACACATGTTCAGTAAGGGAAAAGCCTGTTTCTAAACTTTTTTCAGAAATAGGGCAATTTAATATTAAGAAAAAAGATGGGGCTAAAATTGGAGTATGTGGATGTACTGCAAGTCATTTAGGAAAAGATATTATGAAAAGAGCTCCTTATGTTGACTTTGTTTTAGGGGCTAGAAATATTTCAAAAATCAAAGATGTAGTTGATAAAAAAGGTGCAGTTGAGATTGATATAGATTATGATGATTCTACATATCAATTTGCACAAAATTCACATAATTTATATAAAACTTCAGTAAATATCTCAATTGGATGTGATAAAGAGTGCACCTATTGTATCGTTCCTGCAACAAGAGGTGATGAGATTTCTATTCCACCTGAAATGATTGTTGAACAGATAAAAAAAGATATTGAAAAAGGTGCAAAAGAGGTAACTCTTTTAGGACAAAATGTAAACTCTTATGGTAGAAGGTTTAGTGATAAAAGAGAAAAAACAACTTTTACGAAACTTCTTCAAGAGGTTTCAAAAATTGATGGTTTAGAAAGAATTAGATTTACTTCTCCACATCCTTTACATATGGATGATGAATTTATTGAAGAGTTTGCAAAAAATCCAAAAATATCAAAATGTATCCATATGCCTTTACAAAGTGGTTCAACAACTATTTTAAAAGCTATGAAAAGGGGATATACAAAAAAGTGGTTTTTAAACAGAGCTAAAAAGATTAGAGATTTAGTTCCAAATGTAAGAATCACTACAGATATAATTGTAGCTTTTCCTGGGGAAACTCAAGGGGATTTTGAAGATACAATTGATGTGATAAATCAAGTTAAATTTGATCAAATATTTAATTTCAAATATTCACCTAGACCAAATACACAAGCTTTAAATCTAAAAGATATTGAAGTTGCTGATGAGATTGGGAGTGCAAGACTTATTGAGGTGATTGAACTTCATAAAAAACATCAAAGTGAACTTATGAATAAAAACATAGGTAAAACAGTAAGTGTTTTATTTGAGAGTTTAAAACCAAATGGTGAAGTATCAGGATTTACTGATAATTATTGTCAGGTTTTTGTAAAAGGTAGTGATGAACTTCTTGGAGAAATAGTTGATGTAAAAGTTACAGATGCTACAAGAACAGCATTGAAAGGTGAAGTGGTAAAATAGATGAAGCTTTTTTTAATCACAAGAGTTGTTCCTTTTGTATTACAACTTTTTGTAAGATTTATCTATTTAACAAGTAAAAAAGTTTTTCATCATCCAGAAATTGATCTCAATGAGCCTTTTATTGTTACTTTTTGGCATGGTGAACTTTTGATGCAACCATTTAATTATAAAAAAATTAAGCCTAAAGGCAAAGTTAGTGCTATGATAAGTGAGCACAAAGATGGGGAAGCTATTACAAGAACCGTTGAGTACTTAGGAATTGATTCAATTAGAGGTTCAAGTACTAGAGGGGGAGCAAAAGCTTTAATAGGAGCAATTAAAGAGTTAAAAGCAGGTGATGATATAGCAATTACACCAGATGGACCAAGGGGTCCTAGGCATTCAGTTGCAGATGGAATTGTAGCTATTTCACAGAAAACAAATGCTAGAATACTCATATTTAATTGTAAACCAACTAAATATTGGCAGTTTAATTCTTGGGATAAGTTTATCGTTCCTAAGCCTTTTGGAAAATTAGAGTTTTTTATTCAAGAACCATTTGATTTAAACTCTTTAGAAATAGATGAGGCAAAAGAGTTGATAAAAAAGAAGTTGCTTTTAAATTCAATGGAATAAGGTTTAGTTTAAGATGTTTTCAAAAGAGTATTTATACATAAATGCCATAAAATACAAAACACAGCTTAAAATAAATTATAAAAAATTAAATAATAATGATATTGTAGAGACTAATGCCTCTACATTTTTAGCCTATGATGAAATCATGGGTAGAGATATTGCCACAAAACTTGTATCCAATCAAAGTGAAATAGATAATACATATATCTCTACTCTTTTACTTCAAGATGAAACAAAACTAATTCAAAAAAAATTGCCTACACCTAAAGATTATGCAATAACATCATTAACTGAACAATTCAATATAGCAGTTTCTAAAAATACTTTATTTGAAACAAGAAACTACTTTGATAAATGTGGAATAGATTATATCTTCTCAGCATATCATATTTTAAATCTACATATAGAGAAAAATCCTTGCAATAATAATCTTGTAATTCTACTTTTTAATAATCAAGCCTTTTGTGTAATTTTAAACTCAAACTCTGAAATTGTTTTTAATAAAAAAATAGATTTAACCCCTTTTGAAGAGATTAAAAAAAGTGAATTTTATGAAAATGAACTTTTAGGTCAAAAATTGTTTGATGAGGTTTATGCATTAGAACTTTATGAGACAATTAAAAATACAATTGAAGAGTTTTATTCAATAACAAAAAATATGTTTATAGAGAAAGTTTCTTTACTTTACAACTTAAAACTTGTTTCAGATAGTCAAATAAGTAAGATGTCAGAGGATTTTATGCTTGATATAACTTATCATCCAATCTCTGTTGATGAAGAGTTATTTGAGCTTTCACGAGATTCACATAAAGTAAAGAGTTTTATAAAGCCGAGAAAAAAACCAAATAATAAGTTTAAAAACTTCACATTAATTTCTATTATTTTTATTCTTCTTGTAGCAATTGGATATCTTTTTTATCCTCAAATTAATGAGTTAATAAATAAAAAAGATGAAAATATTGTAGCTAAAAAACCTATAGAGAAAAAAGTAGAATTACCAAACCATATAGAAAAAAATAATCAAATTGAATCAAGTGTTTTAAAAGCTTTAGAGGTGATTCCTTATGATGTAGTTTTAAAAGAGTTAGACTTAGATAAAAACTCACTTTCTATGGAGATTAATCTTTTAAATAAAGACACCTTTATAAAAGTATTACAGCCTGAATTATTAAAATACTATGATATGGCAAATATAGTATTTAAAGAGAGTAAGACACCAGTTTTAGAAGCCCAGCTGAAAGCAGAAGGTGCAAAACAAAAACAGATTGTAAATTTCAAAGACTATAAAGAAGCATATATTGAAAATGAATTTATGCCAATTATTAGAGTTACAGAGCAGATGAAAATACTTTTCCCTGAAGGCTCTAATGTAACTTTTAAAAATAGTTTTAAATCACAAGTTACAACTTTTAACTATTTAGTAACAATTGTTATTCAAAAGCCTTTAGAGTTTTTTACTTTAATTGATAAAATGAATAATGAATTGTATTCAATAAATATAACTTATCCAATAAGTTTTGTTAAAACAGAAGCTGGAATTGAAGTTGAATTTATAGTTCAATTCCATCAACCAAAATAGTTTTAAGACAAAAAAACCTTGACCGTAAGTTATTCCTATTTTTGTTAACTCTTCTACATTCTGAGCAACTGTTTATTGACCTATATTTAATAACTGCTTTATCAACAAGATCTTTATGAATATCTTTTTTTCATTTTTTATCTTTTGCTGATTATAAAAAGTCTAGCATTCTATATAAGAATTGTAAATACTTTATGTAGTAAAAAATAGGAAAATAAAGGTTTGTTTACCAAACCTTTATTTCATTATAAACAGAGTCCCGCTCAACTGGGATAAAACCAGAATTTTTGATTAAATCAACAAAGTTTTCTAAAGCAATTCCATTTGCACTTTTTGCTCCAGCTGCACTTTGAATAGATTCTTTTTCAATTGTTCCATCTAAATCATTTGCACCAAACTCTTGTGCAAGAAGTGCAAGTTTAGTAGTTGAAGTAACCCAATATGCTTTTATATTAGGAATATTATCAAGTAAGATTCTAGCAATTGCCATTGTTTTTAAAATCTCTTGACCTGTTAAAAAATCTTTAACTTTTAAATAGTTATTTTCTTTTTGATAAACAAGTGGTATAAAAGCATTAAATCCACCAGTTTTTTCTTGAAGTTTTCTAAGTCTTAACATATGATCAATTCTATGCTCTCTATTTTCAACATGACCAAAAAGCATTGTTGCATTGCTTTGATGACCTGATTTATGCCATAACTCGTGGATTTTTAACCATTGGTCAGATTTTACTTTCCCACCACAGATTTTTTTTCGCACCTTTTCATCAAAAATTTCAGCTCCACCACCAGGCATCGAATCAACACCACTTTCAATCATTTTTTCAATAACCTCTTCATAACTTAGATTATACTCTTCAGATAAAAAGTGAATCTCTGCTGCTGTTAATGCTTTTACATGAATCTCTGGGTGTTTGTTTTTTATTTTCCTAAATATATCTAAATACCACTCCAAGCCTGTATTTGGATTATGGGCAGAAACAATATGTACCTCTTTTATACCATTTTTAACAGAATTATCAACTGTATTTAAAATCTCTTCATGTGATAGGGTATATTGATTAGGATTTTTTCTTGTTGCACTATAGGCACAGAATTGACATACATCTTTACATACATTTGTTGGATTAATATGTCTATTTATATTAAAATACGTTTTTTTACCATGTTTCTCTTCTCTAATTTTGTTTGCAAGAGTAGCTAATTCAAACAGTTCTAAATCGTATAACTTTAATGCTTCTTCAAATGTATAATCTTCTTTTTTCTCAAATTTTTCTAAAATACTCATATAATATCTCTTTATTTACAATCAATATCTTTACTATATTTCCCGTTGTTACTTCTATGAACGAAACCTATACACTCTTTTTGCAAGTCTTTATCAAAAAAAGTAAGTTTATATACAGTACTTTTAATTCTTGTTTCTTTATCTTCTACGCTCATTTTATTAACAACTTTTATATCAGATATATTTTTATGTCCCATTTTTGCTAATTCTTCTTCCATTTTTAAGTTAATAGTAAAAACTTCAAACATAAAACCAATTATAATTAATATTGCCATTACGGCAATAGTTATAATACTCTTCTTAGGTAATTTTCTTACTTCAATCTCTTCTTGGCTCATAAGTCATCTCGTTTAGTGGTTTAAATTTATCATCTTCTTTATCATAATAATCAATTTGTGCAGTCTCAATATCATAATACCAACCATGCACTTTTAAGTCTCCATCTTCATGTAGCTTTGCTACAACTGGATAAGTTAATAGATTATCTAATTGATGTCGAATAGAGTTTCGCTCAGTTGCTCTATACATCTCCTCTTCTGTGGTAAATTTTTTATTTCTTAGTGTTGTTTCTTTTGCCTTCGCACCCAAAGTTAACCATGTTTTTATATGAATAAAAGAACCATCATCCGGAATATCTTCATATAAACTTTTACATGCGCCACAATGTGAGTGTCCACAAATGATAATATGCTTAACTTTTAAAACAGCAATTGCATATTCAATAGCAGCTGCACTACCATGGAAATCTTCATCATGTTTATATGGAGGAACAAAGTTACCAACATTTCTTAAAATAAACATATCCCCAGGTTTTGTTCCTAGCATCAAATCAGGAGTAACTCTACTATCAGAGCAACCAATAAACATAACTTCAGGCTTTTGTCCGTGTTGAACTAAATTTTTTATCTCTTCTTCAAGATTTAAAAAACCACTTTTTCTAAAGTTTTCGTTACCTTTAATTAACTCAGTTAAAATCATTTTAATTACCCATTGTTTTAATAATTTTTTGATCGTTTACAGTTATTGCTGTAATTTTTTTAATATTGTCTTTCTCTTCATCATCTTGGTATTTATATTCTATTAAATAGTCTACATTATGACAAGATACTAAAGTTGTAAATTTTGAAAGTTTTAGTGATTCACAACTTTTCATATTTATAAATTTATCATTTGCAAAACAAAGAAGAGAGAACATCATTAAAATCAACAGTTTTTTCATTTAAACTCCTTTATTCTTTTACACACCTTTTCTAAAACAAAAGGTTCTATATCTATTTTTGCAATAAGCCTAATTATAGCATTACTTACAGTTGGTTGCCTTATTGCTCCAACTAAAAAGCCTTCATTTTTTAATCTATTTTGTATATCAATGACTTTTTTATTATCACCAATTACAATTGGAATGATTAAACTATTTGAAGTTATACCTAAAATATCATTTATAACTTGTAAATTGGTTGATATTTTGTTTTTAATAGTCTCTTTATTTTTTTGGATATATTTTAAAGACTCTAAACCCAAAGCGGTATCAAAAAGTGATGGTGCAGTTGTGTATATAACAGCTTTTGCTCTATTTAATAAAAACTCAATAATATTAGAGCTAGCTAGGATATAAGCGCCATAACTTCCATAAGCTTTTCCAAGTGTTCCCATTTTTATATGATTCTCTTTTGGATTTATTGAATAAAAATCAAATATACCTGTAAGTTTATCCCCTAAAACACCTGAAGAATGAGCTTCATCAACTATTAGTAAAGCATTTGTTTCATCTGCTATATCAAACATCTCTTTAGGTGCTAAATCTCCACCCATAGAGTAGACTCCTTCTATAGCTATGATTTTTCTGCCTTTTGTATCTGTTTGGTTTATTTTGTTTTTTAAATCAATGCAGTTATTATGTTTAAATATAACAACCTGATTTTTATTTAAAAGTCTTGTTGCGACCATACCACTTGCATGGTATTCTTCATCTATAAATAAAGTATCACCTTTTCTAACTAAAGCTTCAATCATTGATAGGTTTGCTAAAAAACCACTCCCTACAATAAGCGCATCTTCAAAGTTATTTGCTTTTTTTAGTTCATCTTCAAACTCTTGATGAATTTTAGAGTAGCCATTTACCAACATAGACGCTTTTGGACCATGGTATTGTTCTTTTAGTACTCTTTCATAAGCTTTATTAAATATATCTTTATTGGTAGTAAGACCAAGATAGTCGTTTGAAGCTAGGTCAATAAGAGATTTATCAAAAACTTCTCTTTTACGTAGTCTGTTGGATTTTTTTATAGAATTTAGTTCTTTTGAATACAAAAGTGCTCCTAATAATTTAGGTATTTTATATAAAAATCTATTAAAAATTGTTAAATTTCTTTTTAATGCTATTGTTTTGCTACAAACACTTATTATAATTCTTTTACCTACTAATTAAACGTCCTTCATAGTAGAGAAAAGAGCAATTAGTTTTGCTCTTTTTTTTCTTGAAAACTTAAACTCTTTTCAATCATTAAATTAGCAGTTTCTAGTTGTGAGTGTACAAAGTATTTGATATTTAATTCTTTTAATTCTTTTTTTTCATCCAAAGAATCAATTTTAACTATTAAGTTTGCATCACTTTTAAAGTTTAATACAGCTTCACAAATTAGTTTTTTTTCATTTACACTACTTAATGTGATTATTATATCTGAGGCTTCATCAACTTTTAGAGATTCTAAAACAGGCAGTTTTTCTAAATGTCCAAAATATGCTAAATAGCCATTTCTTCTAGCTAAAACAACATGTTTTAGATTATCTGAGATTATTACAAAACTTCTTTTTTTTCTTTTTAGTTGGTGTGCAATTATTCTTCCAAGTATTGAATATCCACAAATAATAGTATGGTTCTTTTTATTAATAGGGGTAATTTTATCTGATTCATAAAATTCAATTACAAAATAAGAAGCTAATTTATAGATATTGTTTATTATAAATGGAGTAATTATCATAGAGATAACAGTTACTAAGATTAAGAAGTTAGATAACTCTTTATCTAGAAGATTATCATTTGAAGCAAGAGCAAATACTGCAAATGAAAATTCTCCAATCTGACAAAGTGCAAGAGCGGATTTTATTGCATCACTCTTATTTGATTTTCTTCTTATTAAAATATAAACAACAAAAGCTTTTATTATAAGTACCATTATAAAAACTAAAAAAACATAATGGATATTTGAAAGAAGAAAAGGTAGATCTATTTTTGTACCAACTGAAAAGAAAAATGCTCCAAGAAGCAAATCTTTATATGAGGCAATATCTGATTCAACTTTTATATGGTATTTGGTCTCAGCAATAATCATACCAGCAATAAATGCTCCTAACGAGTAAGTAAAACCTAAATAATGAGCAAAAATTGAAGTTCCTATAACTATTGATAGGACTGAAGCTAGAAACAACTCTTCTAGTCTTGTTTGTGATGCAAACTTTAAAAGCCATTCAAGAAGTTTTTTACCTATAGTAAACATAAAAAGGATAACTAATAGAGCCGATAAAAAAGTATTAATTAATATTTCGCTTAAGCTTAGGGTATCGTTTGCTAAAAATGAGATTAATAAAAGAATTGGAATTACTGCTAAATCTTGAAAAACTAATATTGCTGTAGATCTTTCTCCATAAGGGGTATGTATATCCTTTGATTGTTTTAAATATGTTAATACAATAGCTGTTGAAGATAAAGAGAAAGCAAGTGCAATTATAATTGAAGAGACAGTATCAATAGAAAAAATAAATCGTGAAGCTAAAAAGATAATAAGAGCACTTACCCCAACTTGAAATACTCCATTTACAAAAAGTATCTCTTTCATTCTTTTTAGTTTGTTAAAGGGCATCTCAAGACCAATAGTAAACATAAGAAAAACTATTCCAAACTCTCCAATCAATTCTAAGATATGAAGATCAGAACTATTTGATAAATCAAAAATAAAAGTTATCAATGTTCCTGTAATTATATATCCAATAATGTGTGACATAGATAGCTTTTTTAAAATTATATTTAGCACTGTAGATATTGCTAATGATAAAAATATTATTAATAGTATTGTTTCCATTTTCGTATTTTATCCAATAAATTTGGATTTTATATTAAGATTTTGTATACAAATAGATCAAATTATATTGAAACTGTTTAATACTATTAAAATCCATGTAGTAAGAGCAATTATTATGGAGATAAAAACTGCTGCACTTCCTGCATCTTTTGCCATTCCTGCCATTTTTTGATGCTCTAGGGTAACTAAGTCTACTGCTCTTTCAATTGCAGAATTCATTGCTTCAGTTAAAAGAACAAGACCTAAAGTGGCAAAAAGTAAAATTTTATTAGTTAATGTTGTATCTAGAAAAAATAATATTGGTATAGAGATAAAAAATAGAGATAATTCTATTTTAAAAGAGTTTTCAGTTTTTATAATATCTTTTAGTCCTTTAAGGGCATATATTGTATTCTTTATGAAGTGATATTTTGGTTGGTTTCTCATTTAATCCCTTTAATTATTATATTTTAGATATATTAATAAAAAAGAGTTACCAATAGGTTATATTCAAAATTTAGGAGCAATAATGCTAGATAAAATAAAAGATTTTTTTGGACATGGTAAAGATCATATTATTACAGTTATATTAAAAGGTCTTTTTTGGTTGGCTCCCATAGCTGCAATTACTATAATAATACTTTGGGTTTATGAAAAATTTAATAGTTTAACAGGGTATCTTTTTACTTTAATAGGATTTGAACCAGATAATTATCCTATCCTTTGGACCTTTATAGGAGTAGGGTTAATAGCTTTTTTTGCTTATATATTAGGAATATTTGTAGAAACAGGTATGATTAATTTTATTCAAAAGTTATACTCAAAAGTACCAGGATATTCCACAATTAAAGAATTAGTAAATATTTTTAATACTTCAAAATCTGGAGAGAAAAAAGTATTGGTTGTACTAATAAGAGGATTTTCAAAAGAGGATTATAATGTTGGGTTAATGTATTCAACAAAAGAATCTGTTATTAAAGATCATTATACAGTTGTTTTATCTATGACTCCTATCCCAAATGGTGGATATATGTTTGAAGTACATAAAGATAAGATTAGAGTTATTAAAGAAGCTACATTTGATAGTAATTTACAATATCTTTTATCAATGGGTGTAAAATCTTTAGCAGAGATTGTAAAAATAGATCCTAAGCCTATAGAAGAGTTTGAAACATTAGAGCAATATTTAAAGCAGTTTGAAGAAAATAAAGAGGAAAAATTTGATATTGTAAAATAAATTTTTAATATTATTAAAATTTAGTCATTTTTACACCATTTTTTATTAATTTTTATGTTACTCTTCTACTATAAAAACTAAATTAGTGCAAGTGGTAAAATGGAAAATAATAATAAAAAAATGGGTAAGCATATTGCTGAGCAAACAGTTATGTTTGCAACAATTACAAAATGGATATTAATCTCCTCTTCAATTGGAGCTTTAATTGGCTTAATAGTTGCTTTTTTTCTAAAGTTTTTGGAGTATTGTGAAAATTCTAGAAGTACTTTACCCTTTGACTATTATTATTTATTACCTTTCGCCTTAGTTGTTACTGTTATTATTGTAAAAAAGTTTGCACCAACAGCAGAGGGACATGGAACTGAAAAAGTTATTGAAGCTGTACATAAAAACTCTGGGGAGATGAAATTATCTGTTATCCCTGTTAAATTAGTTGCTACAGTAATTACAATATTTGCAGGTGGTTCTGTTGGTAAAGAGGGACCGGGTGCTCAAATTGGTGCAGCAGCAGCTTCGTCTATAGCAACTCTTTTTAAATTCTCAAAAAGAGATAGAAAAAAAATGGTAATATGTGGTATTAGTGCCGGTTTTGCCTCAGTATTTGGAACACCTTTAGCTGGAGCTATCTTTGGAGTAGAGATACTTATTGTTGGTGCTTTAATGTATGATATTTTATTACCATCAATTGTAGCTGGATTTTCTGCATTTTTTGTTGCAAAAATGGTTGGGATAAGTTATACATACTTTGATATCGCATATTATGTAACTTTTGATTTTAACTATGTACTTATAGCAAAAGTAATTTTAGCTGGTATCTTCTTTGGATTAGTTGCTGATTTTATTATTACTATTTTAAAAGCTATTCATAATTACGCAAGTTCATTGAAAATGCATTATATTTTAAAAGCATTTTTAGGTGGGGTTGTTATTGTTATTTTAACTTTGATTGTTGGAGATCAATATCTAGGTTTAGGATTTGAAACAATAAAAGAATCTTTATCATCAAGTACTTTAGATCATGAAAATGTTCCTTGGTATTCATTTATACTAAAAACGATTTTTACCTCTTTAACTTTAGGTTTTGGTGGAAGTGGAGGGGTTATTACTCCTGTATTTTACATTGGGGCAACAAGTGGTAACTTTTTTGGTGGTTTAGTTGATGGATATATTCCACTTTTTGCTGCTTTAGGCTTTGTTAGTGTTTTAGCAGGGGCAACAAGTGCACCAATTGCTGCAATGATTATGGCAGTTGAGCTATTTGGAGTAAACGTAGCTCACTATGCCGCTTTATCAATTATAATTGCATTTTTGATGACTGGGCATAGAAGTGTATTCCCTTCACAGGTTTTATCAATGAAAAAATCAGATGCCATAAATGTAAAACTTGGAGAAGAGATTGAGAATGCAGAGGCTACGTATACAACTAGATTTTTTAAGAATATAAGAAGAGTTATAAGAATTATATATGTTAAATCAAGAAGAAGAATTAGAAATAAAAAAGCTAAAAAGTAATGTTTTCTAAAAACTCTATATCTTCATCTACTACAATAATCGCATCTATACAAAAACTAGAGTTAATCTCTTTTTTTTGTAAGTAATACTCAACACTTCTTTTTAGTTTAGAGAGTTTACTTGTTGTAATATTGTTTATGGCACTTTCATATGAGTTTGAGGATTTTACTTCAATAAAATGATAAATATTATCTTTAGTTGCAATAATATCTATCTCTCCTAATTTTTTTGCATAGAAGTTTTTTTCTACTATTTTAAAAGCTTGAGAGTTTAAATACTCACAAGCTTTCTCTTCAGCAATATCACCCTTTAATCGGCTCAATTTCTACTCTAATTGATTTGAATCTTGCAGTTAAAATTAGTTCATCTGCTTCATCTCCAAAGATAAAATTAACTTTTGATTGGGGATGATGAAAAGTTGTATATAAAGTTCCAGGTCTTATATTTTTAGTATATTTAATTGGCATAATTGCAGTTTCACCATATTGGGTTTTCATTATAATATGATTGGCACCAATTTTTTCTTCATCCTCTTTAGAGGCTAAAATAATATCTTTGTCATATCTAGAATTTAGTGCTTCACTTCTTATGGTTTGGGCAGCATTATTATAGTGAACAATAGTTCTTCCAGTAGTTAAATAAAACTCATTATTCTCAAAAACTTCATTATTTACAAGTTTTTTAATCTGTTCTCTTAATTTATATTGGTGGTATTGAAAATATCCTTTTCCATCTTCGGTTCTAAATTGTTCAAGGTGTAAAATAGGAGTATCCTCTTTTTCAATAGGCCATTGCATACCTCTATTTCTATTTTTTGAAAGTTTATGATATGTTGCACCACTAAATCTAGATTTTACTTTTTCTTTAGTTTCATTCCATACATCTTCACTAGTTTCATAAATAAAATTCCCTTTTATTTTGTTTTCTATATCTCTTAATACTTCCCAATCATCTGGCATATCTGCTTCCACAAGAGGTTGAGAAAGGTGAAGTCTTCTCATGGCATTTACATAAACACCAGTTTTTTCATAAGCAGATCTAACACCAAAAATAATATCTGCTTTTTTTGTAATCTCATTCATAAAAAGTTCATTTGAGATAATTAATTCAAGGTTTTCTAAAGCTTTGTGTACTTTGTTTTGATTTGGATGAATATGGGCAATATCTTCTCCCATCACATACATAGCTTTGATTTTACCCTTTAACATCTCATCTATAAGTTGAGGTGTCATAAGTCCAATCTCTTTTGGTTTTGCATAATCAGGATCAAAATATGGAAGACATCCTGTATCACAGGCTCCTTGTACATTATTTTGTCCCCTTAAAGGCATAAGACCAGTTCCTGTTTTACCAATATTTCCTGTTAATAAAGCAAGGTGTACTATTGCCATTACAGCATATGAACCATCTAAATGTTCAGTTATTCCCAAACCCCAAAAAAACATTGATTGTTTTGAGGCATACTCTCTAGCTACTTCAGGAATAGAATCTGCTAAATCTTCATAACCTTTAATTTTTCTCATATATTCAGGATTTGCATAAGGGTCATTTAGAATTGATTTTTTATACTCTTCAAAACCTACACATCTTGAATCTATAAAGTTATTGTCATAAAGTTTTTCAGAAAGAATTACATATGCCATCATGTTAAGTACTAAAAGATTTGCTTCATATGGAATTACTAACTCTTTTCCATATTTACCTATTTGAATATTTCTAACATCAATTACTGTTACATTGGCTGTTTTAGCTTTTGCTGCTTTTATTATTCTATTTGCAACAATAGGATGTGCCTCTGTAGTATTTGAACCCATAATAATTATATTTTCAGTTTTGTAAATATCGTCAAATGGGTTTGTTGCTGCACCTTCTCCAATAAGAGGTTTCATCCCTTTTAAACTAGGACTATGACAAACTCTCGCACAACAATCTACATGGGGAGAATCCATCCCTTCTCTAATGAATTTTTGGAACATATAAGAACTCTCACATGAAGTTCTAGCTCCTCCCATTCCACAAAAACTATGTCTGCCATAGGTGTCTTTTATCTCCATAAGTTTCCAAGCTGCAAGAGATGTTGTAAACTCATATGGGGTTTCAAAATACTTTTCATCAAACTCTTTTAATGTTTTTGCTCTTGCTTTTAACTCTCTTGGTAACTCTTCTAAGTTTTTCTCAATAAAACTTTTTTTAACTCTACTATTTCTTATCCTATCATCAGAATCAACAAAACCGAAACCTTTTGCTCCTTTAATACAAAGCTTACCTTGACTAACATAACCATCATTTTGTGCATAGATTTTTAATATTTTATTATCTTTTACTTGTCCTGTAATATCACAACCAACACCACAGTATGTGCAAACTGAATTTATATCTGCAATCATTTATCAACCACCACCTACAAATTGTAATAATTCTAATTTATCATTCTCATTAAGAACAAAACTATTCCATTCATCTTTTTTAACAATCTCCATATTTACAGCTGCTGCCATAACTTTATCTTCAATTTTAAGTATAGAGATAATTTCTTGTAGTGTAGAGTTTTCATTAAAGTTTTTCTCTTCACCGTTTACTATTAGATTCATAACAAATACCCTTTCTATTTTATAGATTTTAACAAAAATATCATTATATTAAACAATAAATCTTAATATATAAAAAACATTATATTTATAATAGTATTTTTAGTAAATTTTTATATAATGAAAATATTAATAAGATAGCATGGAATTTTTATGATTAAAAAAGAAAGAATTATTTCTCTAATAGTAACTATCATACTAATTTATATAAGCCATAAGCTAATAGAAAGTAATAATTACAATATTGAAAGTAGTATTGATAATTTATCTACAGAAGTTCTTAATTCTCAAGCAAATGTTTTAGAAAGAACTATTTTTCGAAATACAAAAAGTGCAACAATTTTAGGTGAACATATAAAGATAGTAAATGGCAATATGAGTAGTTTTGATACTTTTGCTAAAATGCTTTTATCTGAATTAAAAGGTGTTAGTAATCTACAATTAGCTCCTGATGCAGTAGTTAAAAAAATCTATCCATTAGAAGGAAATGAAAAAGCTATTGGACATGATTTATTTAAAGATGATGCAAGAAAAAAAGAAGCTTTTCTAACAAGAAAAAGTCATAAATTAACTTTAGCTGGCCCTTTTACATTAATACAAGGTGGAGTAGGGATTATTGCAAGAAAGCCTATTTATATCAATGATAAATTTTGGGGTTTTGCGTCAGCTTTGATTATTTTGGATGATTTGATTAAAAATACAAACATCAATGAATTAAAAGAAAAAAATTATATTTTTAGACTAAAAAGAGTTCATCCTGACACAGAAAAAATGGATATTTTTTATGGAAATAAGAATTTTTCTTCTGAGCAAAAAGTTTATACTAAGAGTTTAAAAGTTCCAAATGGTACTTGGTATTTAGATATACAATATACTGGAATCTATTTATCTAACAGTTTAGTTTTTATTTTATATTTTGTTAGTATATTAATCTCATTTTTACTTGGATATCTTTTATTTATTATTTTAAATAGACCAAGAGAATTAGAAAAATTAAATGATTTATTAGAAAAAAAAGTTCAAGAACAAACAAAAAAAATACAAAATAATCTTGATTTAATAGGTACTTATGTTCTTTATTCTAGAACAGATAGTGAAGGGATTATTACTGAAGTTAGTGAAGCATTTTGTAAATTAACAGGTTATTCAAAAGATGAATTGATAGGAAAAACTCATAGTATTTTAAAAGAAACAAACTATTCAAATCAATTTTATGAAAATATGTGGAATACTATCAAATCTGGGAAAACTTGGGCAGGAGAACTTAAAAATAAAGCAAAATCTGGACATAGTTTTTGGGTTTACTCTATGATTTCACCAGAATATGATGAAAATAACTCTTTAGTTGGATTTATAGCTATTAGACAAGATATAACAGCGAAAAAAACTTTTGAAGAGAATCAAGTAGACTATTTTCAAAATGCAAAAATGGTAGCAATGGGAGAGATGATAGGTAATATTGCTCATCAATGGAGACAACCTTTAAGTGCTATTAGTACCTTAGCAAGTGGTTTAATATTTGAGAAAAAAGCAAATATTATTGATGATGAAAATTTATATAAAAAATTAGGCAACATAGTTGAGTATACACTTCATTTGTCAAAAACAATTGATACTTTTAGAGATTTTCTAAGAGTTAGAAAAAGTGTTGAAAAAACAAATTTAGAAGATAGAATTATTGCTGCTAAAATGATTATTGATGCTACATTAAAGGAAAAGAGTATTGATTTGATTGATAATATTGATTATGAAAAAACAACAAAAGTTAATTTAATTATTGGTCAATTAGAGCAAGTTTTATTAAATATTTTTAATAATGCAAAAGATGCTTTGTTGGAAAAGGAAACGATAAATCCATGGATAAAGCTAGAACTATATTCGATTGATGATAGAATTATCATTGCTGTTGAAGATAATGCAGGGGGAATTCCTGAAAAAAATATGCCACATATTTTCGAACCATATTTTACAACAAAACATCAAACATTAGGAACAGGTTTAGGATTAAATATGAGTTATAGAATTATTAATGAAAGTCTAAAAGGTAATATTTATGCTAAAAATACAAAAAATGGAGCTAAATTTTTTATTGAGTTACCTATGATGTAATTTAATTTGGTCTTTCAACCATATATCCAATTCCTCTGATATTTATTATAAAGTCCTCTTTTAATACTTTTTTTACTCTATTAACTTCAGCTCTTATAGTTGCGGTATCTATATCATCTCCATCATAAGCATATTCTCTAAACATATCATAATTTACAACTAAACTTCTATTTTTAGACAATAAAGAGATTATCATAAGTTGTCTTTTGGGTAAAATATGGGGTTCATTATTAAAATAAAGTGTCATATTATCGTGATCAAAACTATATAATTTTGATAATCTTTTATGATTTTGAGGAACAACTGAAGATTTTAAAATCTTATTTATTCGAAGATTTAATTCTTTTAGATGAAAGGGTTTTTTTAAATAATCATGGCAACCAATATCAAAAGCTCTTGATATCTCTTCAATATCTAAAAGTGCAGAGATAAATATAGTAGGAATTGTTCTTTTTTGTTTATGAAGTTCTTCTAAAATAGTAAAACCATCAATATCTGGAAGATTAATATCTAGTATTAACATATCAAACTTTTCATTTTCTAATATTTCAAGGCAAGTTTTTCCATCTTTTGATGATACAATTTGATGTCCTACAGATGTTAAATATTGAGTTATTGCATCATTTAACATCAAATCATCTTCAAGTAATAGAATTTTCATCTTTATCTTCCTTTTTAAAGTAATATGAAAAAGTTGTAAAATAGTTGTTTGATTCTACTTTTATTTTTACATCTTCCTCATCACATATTTTTTTTACTAAATTTAAACCTAAGCCAAAACCCTCTTTTAATTTCTCTTCTCTATAATACTCTTCAAAAATTTTTTGAGGTTCTTGAATTACACTTGAATGGCTTGTAAACTGAAGTTTAAAAAAATCATTTTCTTCATAAAGTACAATATGTATATCTTCGTTTTCAAAAGTATATTTTATCGCATTTGTTAAATTATTGTCTATGATTCTTTGAAGTTTTGTTTCATTAAAATTTATAAAACGAGATTTATTTGAGCTATCAAATATTAATTTAGATTTTGCTTTTAATGCAACTTGAAAGAAAAAATCAATTCTACTTCTAAGGTAATCTGTTAAATCAATTCTTTGAGTAGAATAATTTATTTGATCTCTTTTTACTAGATAACTTAAATCATCATAGATTGAAAAAAGATTTTTCATAGCAACTTCAATGTTTGATAAGTATCTACTTTTTCCTAATTCCATTTCATGTAGTTCAACATTCCACATAATAGAAGATAAAGGTGTGTTTGTTTCATGAATTGTATGTCTTAAAAACTGTTTTTGTGCAGCTAATAGATTATGGGTATATAATTTTTCTTCATTTAATTTTGCAGTTTGTTTATCATAATCTTTTGTTGATTGTTGTATAAGATGAGTTAAAGCTCTTATTGTTCTCGCATGTTCATTCTTTTCTTTTGGTTCTAGATTTAACTCTTTAAAGTCACTTTCAGAAGAATCTTCTGTAAGTGCAACTATTGTCAATGTTTGATTTAAAAGAAGATTATTAGTTCCATTGTGATAAAACTCTGCATAGGTAAAAAAACCAGAAGTGGGTGCAATTTTTGCAAAGGGTTCCACCTCTACTTGGATAAAGCTTGGCATATATCTTCTTCTTGCCATACATGAAAATAGAAAAAAACTTTCAGGTTTCATTGAACTTAAGTTATTTAGGCTTTCTATAGGATTTTGCATAATCATCTCAGCATTTCCAAAACCTAATTTTACCTTATCTCCCTCTTCCAAATTTCCTGCAAAACTTACACTTCCATCGCTATGCTTAGCAATTACTGCTCTTGCCGTAGGAATACCATCTTTCTCAACTATAAGTGGAAATTCTATCCCTGTTGCAGGCAGTGCCATTGCAACATCTTCTCCTAAATATTTTGCATAAAACTCAACAGGGGACATCCCATTTATACTATAAACTCTATTATCTTCAATTTTATCAATTGTATGTTCAATACCAATTGGGGACCAATTAAATCTATAATCGTTATGAACTTTTAATTTATCAGAATTTAAAGAAACACCAACTGCACCACTTTTTAAAATTTTATCTTGGCATGAAATAAATGTTTGTGTAAACTTTCCATTATCTCCTGCCATTCCCCCACATATTGGAGTTGTATTACTAAAAGACTCTACACCTTTTAAAAAGTTTTCTCCATTTGTTGTTGTTCCATCTGTAAATAGTATTAGAAGTTTTGTATTACTAGTAACTAAATTTTTTGCCAGATTAAAACCATTATTAAAAGAGTTTTTATCATCTGCATAAGAGGCTAAAATTTTAGTTTCTTTAAATATTGAGATTGAAATGATGGTATTAGATGTTGTAATAGAGGTATTTTTAATCTCTCCATCAGTTGTTGTACCAATAATAATTGATTGGGGGAGTTCTTTTTTTAGTTTTTCTATAATATCTTTTAAATTACTATATCCTTGACCACAAAAAATTTGTATTAATATATTTTCTTCATTTTTTAATAGTTCTAGATTAATATTGCTATTTTCAATACCATTTTTAATATTATAGTTAAAAGTTTTCATACAAAATTGTATCATAAATATTTTTTTTAAAAAAAATATAATAGATATTTTTATTAAAAAATGGCTAAAAATGGGCTATTTGGAAACAAAAAAATTAACGCTATATTCAGGCTATATTCAGGCTAAATTCAAGCTATATTTATACAGTAAGATTTCATCAAGAAAAGATTAATACACTTTACGTATATGATTTTTTCATTTTAATATATAAAAGGAAATGATATGTCTGCTAAAATTTATGAAAAACCAACTTTTAAGCCTCAATATGAGAATTTTATTGGTGGAGAATGGGTAGCTCCAAAAAGTGGCGAGTATTTTGATAATATTTCACCTGTTGATGGTGATGTTTTAACAAGAATTCCAAGATCAAATGAAGAGGATGTTGAATTAGCTGTACAAGCTGCAAAAACAGCTTTTGAATCTTATAAACACACTTCAGTAATCGAAAGAAGTACAATGTTAAATAGAGTTGCAGATGCAATTGAAGCAAATCTTGAAGCTCTTGCAGTTGTTGAAACTTTAGATAATGGTAAAACTGTTAGAGAAACACTAAATGCTGACTTACCTTTAGTTGTTGATCATTTTAGATATTTTGCATCAGTTATTAGAGCTGAATCAGGTACAGTTGCTGATCTTGATGAAGATACAATTTCACAAGAGGTTTTTGAACCATATGGAGTTGTAGCACAAATTATTCCATGGAATTTTCCATTATTAATGGCAGCATGGAAATTAGCTCCTGCATTAGCAGCTGGAAATTGTGTTGTTATGAAACCAGCATCAGCTACACCAAAATCAATTTTATTATTAATGGAAACAATTCAAAATGTTTTACCAAAAGGTGTTATAAATATTATTAATGGTTCAGGTGGTAAAATAGGTAAATATTTAGCAACTCACCCAGATATTAAAAAAGTAGGATTTACAGGGGAAACTACAACTGGTCAGTTAATTATGCAATATGCAACTGAAAATATTATTCCTTCAACACTGGAACTTGGTGGAAAATCTCCAAATATATTCTTTGAATCAATTATGGATGCAGATGATGAGTTCTTTGACAAAGCTATTGAAGGATTAGTATTATTTGCATTTAACTCAGGTGAGGTTTGTACTTGTCCATCAAGAGCACTTATTCAAGAGTCAATTTATGAGCCATTTATGAAAAGAGTATTAGAAAGAGTGAAAGCTATTAAATTAGGTGATCCTCTTGATGTTGAAAATATGATGGGAGCTCAATGCTCTCTTAACCAAAAAGAGAAAATCTTAGATTATATTAAAATCGGTAAAGAAGAGGGTGCTGAGTGTTTAATTGGTGGTGAAGCTTATGAGTCTGAAAAACATCCAAATGGATTCTATATTAAACCAACAATCTTTAAAGGTCACAATAAAATGAGAATTTTCCAAGAAGAGATTTTTGGACCAGTATTAGCTGTTACTACTTTTAAAGATGAAGAGGAAGCAATTGAAATTGCAAATGATACTGTATATGGATTAGGTTCTGGTGTATGGTCAAGAGATGCACATCAATTACACAAAATGTCAAGAGCAATTCAAGCAGGTAGAGTTTGGGTAAACTGCTACCATATGTATCCTTCTCATGCTTCATTTGGTGGATATAAAAAATCAGGTATAGGTAGAGAAACTCATATGATGATGTTAAATTCATACAGACATACAAAAAATATCTTAACTTCTTACAGCAAAAATGCCTTAGGATTCTTTTAATAGATATTAATAAATATAGGGATTATTCCCTATATTAAAGGATAAATTATGGATACAAGAAGAGTTATCGTAAGTGACGATGCAAAAGAAGTTGTTGAAATGTTAAAAAAAGAGCATGGGGATTTGGTCTTTAATCAAAGTGGTGGATGTTGTGATGGTACAGCTCCTATGTGTTATGAAAAAGGCGATTTTTATGTACCTAGTAGAAATGTAAAATTAGGTGAAATTTGTGGCTGTGAATTTTTTATAGACAAAGATCAATTTGAGTATTTTAGACACTCACAGATAATAATTGATGTAAAAGAGGAAAAAGCAGCTTTTGGAAACTCTTTTTCAATTGAAATCGACCATGGATATCAGTTTATAACTCGTTCAAGAATATTTTCAGATGAAGAGTATGAAGAGATTAAAAAATTAGAATCATAAATGCTACTTTTCAATAAGTAGCATTTTAAATCTATCCCCCATTCCTGTTGGTTCAATTAATGTTTTTATTTTTTGTGATTCTCTTAAATATGAGTTTTCATCTACATTTTTTTTGTAAAGTTCTAAAAGTTCAGTAATCCCAAAATCAATCAAGGCTTGAACTTGTGTTTTAAAAGTTATATTTTTTACATTTAGCTTCTCAAAACAATCACTTAAGTGTTTAAAATATACATCGTAAGTTATATCAGCTTTTAAATAGTAATTTTCAAGTTTTAATTTTTCTTCAAAAATTGGGAAAACTTCATGTTTAAAGTAGATTCTTGTAGAAAAATCATTTCTAGGGATTCTATCTCCATAATCAAAAGTTAAAAAAGAAAAGTTTTTTATGTTTTTGCATATAGTTTGGGCAAAATCTTCATAACCAATTGCAATCTCCCCCTTTTCAATCTTATATTTTTTACAATGATTTATAATCTTTTCATCATTGCAGGGTTCAAAAAATATCTTGTGGTTCTTTACAAATGCCATATTTAATTGTTCATTTTTTGTATATACTAATTCACATGCAAAGGCATCAAATATCTCATTTGCAACTATAAAAGCGTGGGGTAAAACAACTTCACTTATATCTTTATAATGAGTTAATTTTATGGCATCACCAAAAGACTTTTCTAAATAGTTTTTTTGTTGTATTTGTAAGTTTTCAAATCTTTCTACAATGGCAAAATTAAGTGTATCAAGAAGTTTTGGTTCAAGGGTATAGATAAATTGAATAATATCAGCAAGCAAATAACCATGATGCGCACCCACTTCTAAAATAGTTGTATTTTGGGGTAAGGTACCTTTTTTTATAGTATCAACAATTTTTTTACCTATTGAACCACCAAAAAAAGATGAGGTTGAAACAGAAGTGAAAAAATCCCCTTCTTTACCAATTGTTTTATAGTTTGAATAGTATCCGTTGTTACTGTATAGCCACTTGTTGAAGTAATCACTAAATTTTTCTTTTTTCATGATAGAAGTTTATCTAAAAAAGCTATAAAGGTGGCTAACCCTTTATAGCTTAATGATTTAAATTTTTTTAATATTTTTGTTTTATCGTTCAATTAATATCTACTAGATAAACCTCGGGCTTAAAATCTAAAGGATTTAACCTTTAGATAAAAGTAGATTTTGTTAGGGTACAAATCCAAAAGAATTCTAAATAAAAATAGTGTGAAAAAAGTGAAATTATTAAAAATTTTAAAATTTTTAATAATTTTTACAAGGGTCGACTATTTTATTAACATCTTGATATAGATATATTTCTACTCTTCTATTTAAAGCCATATTCTCCAAAGAATCATTTGGAACTATAGGTTTTTCGTAAGAACATCCTTTTGAAAACACTTCATTTGTAATTCCACTTTCATATAATACTTGTCCTACGTTTAAAGCTCTTTTTTTTGATAGTTTAAGATTATATAAATAGCTTCCTCTATTATCTGTAAATCCTACAACTTGCACAGTAGTGTTAGGATAATTTCTTAAAACCTTAGAGATTTTATTAATTCTTTGTGATGCTTCATTAGTAGGATAAGCTGAATCTGTTGCAAATACCATACTCTCTTTTAGTGTGATTTTTACATATTTATCTGTATTTGAAACAATTAAGTCTTTGTTTTCATTTTTAATTGCATCAGAACTATTATCAACTTTTGTATCAAGTTCTTTTGCTACATCTTCTGCTTGCTTCTCAATAGAATAACCAATTGCTCCCCCAACTGATGCTCCAATTACTCCACCAATAAGAGCTCTTTTTGCTTTACTATTGCCTTTTGTGCTTGCACCAATCAATGCTCCTAATATACCTCCAATAATAGCTCCTGTTTGAGTATTTGAACCTGTATATTCATAATCTCGTTTTTGAGCACATCCACTAAGAAGTATAGTTATGATAAAGAATATTAGAAATTGTTTATAAACTGACAAAAATTTCATAGTAAAGACTCCTATTTTTTAGTATTATATAGTAACATTTTCAAGTGGATTTATTGTGTATTTTATACAAAAGAGTGTAACTTGAATGTAAATTAGATTTGATATAATGTCAAAACAAAAACTAGGAGAAGCCCATGTATAAAAAAACAAAAATTTTAGCAACTTTAGGACCAGCAAGTAATAGTGTAGATATGATTGAAGGGCTAATCAAAGCTGGTGCAAATATGTTTAGACTTAACTTTTCTCATGGTGATCATGAGTATCATAGTGAAACATTGAAAAATATTAGAACTGCAATGAATAATTTAAATACAACTATATCAGTACTTCAAGATATTTCTGGACCAAAGGTTAGAATTGGTGAATTAAAAGAACAATTTGAACTTTTTAGAGGTGATGAAATAACATTTTTAAAAGATGAAATAGTTGGCTATAAGCAAGCAGATAAAAAATATATAATGTCAACAAATTATCCTGAACTTCTTGATAAAGTAAAAGTGGATGAGTATATTTATTTGTATGATGGAACAATTAGAGCAAAAGTTATTGAAACAGGTAAAGAAGTAAAAGCAATAGTTGAAAACCAAGGAATATTAAGTTCTAAAAAGGGTATAAATTTTCCAAATACTGTAATTGATATTAATGTAATTACTGAAAAAGATAAAAAAGATATTGCTTGGGGTGTCAAAAATAAGGTTGACTATTTTGCAATCTCATTTGTACAAAATGCAAATGATATGAAGAATGCAAGAAAGCTTTTAGGGGATTATAAAGGTAAATTAGTTGCAAAAATTGAAAAATTTGATGCAGTTGAAAATATAGATGAAATAATTGATCAAAGTGATGGAATCATGGTTGCAAGGGGTGATTTAGGAATTGAAGTACCTTATTATGAGGTTCCAACAATTCAAAAGAGACTTATTAAAAAAGCAAATGAAGCTTGCATCCCTGTAATTACAGCAACACAAATGCTTTTATCAATGACACATAATGAAAGAGCTACTAGAGCAGAAATTTCTGATGTTGCAAATGCTGTTTTAGATGGTACTGATGCTGTTATGCTTAGTGAAGAGAGTGCTGTTGGTATTGACCCAATCAATACAGTTGAAACTATGGCAAATATTATCGCTAAGACTGAAGAGATATATCCATATGATAAACATGATAAATTATCTTACCATGATCAATTTGATGTTATTCAAGCAACAGCTACAAAGCTTGCTGATGATATGGGTGCAAAAGGTATCATAGCACTTACAAGTTCAGGTTTATCTGGTATGAAAATCTCTAGATATAGACCAAGAACAAACATTTATATGTTTACACATAAAAGAAGAGTTTTAAATCCAATGTGTGCTTTATGGGGTGTTGAACCTATTGCAAAAATAAAAGAAGCTGGTGCTTCAAGAATGATACAAGTGATGTTAAAACATCTTGATGAAAAGGGTATGTTAGATAAAAGGTCAACATATATAGCAACATTTGGTTATCCTGTTGGACAACCAGGAAGTACAAATACTATAAAGATTTTAACTCCATCTGAGATGAAATATTATCTTGAACTTCCAGAAGGAAAGAAGAAGTAAAACTTCTTCTCTAACTTATTTTAGAGTATAAATCTAAAAGTTCAATTTGTTTTTCAAGTTCATAGATTTTTAATTCTATGGACTTGATTTTTTGAGAGTTTTGAAGAGTGTCAACATCACTTTGAGTTTTTAACTCGGCATTTTTTTCCTCAATAATAACTTCTAATAAAGAATCATAAAGTTTATAATCATCTTGAGCAATTTTCTTTTTACTCTCTAGCATTTTTAATTTAGATAGTTTTGTTTTATAAAAATTTCTCTCTTCAAGTTCTATATTCTTTAGGTTTAGTTTACTTGTTAAATAGTTGATTCTTTCAGTTTCAATATCATTAAAAGTTCTTACATCAAGTGGCATTGATACAGATAATCCATAACTGTATATATTTTCATTTGAGATGTCATCATCTTTATCCTCATGATATTGTGTATGACTCGCTTCAACGCTTACTGTTGGAAGATATTTTGCAACAATCATATCACTGTAATAATCTTTTTGTTCAACATCAGCTTTTGCTTTTGATAGTTCTAAATTTCTTTTTAAAAATATATCCTCATCTACTAAACTTAAAACTGGTAAATCAAAGCTTGTATACTTACCACTTGCTATATTTGAAAAGTTTAAGATAAGTTCATCTTTTTGGTAATATAAATCTGCTAAGGTATTTTTGATTGAGTTTGCATCTAAAATTGCATTATCTAATGTTGAAGTATCTAAAAATCCATTTAATACTTGCTCTTTTTTCCTATCAACATCAATATTTGCATTTTTTAGAAGAAGTTCATTTTTTTTGATATTTAAATCTAAAATATTAAGATTAAAAAGCATTGTTGTTGCTTCTTTAATTAACTCTTTTTTCTGTAAATCTATATCATAATCTGTATATTTGTAAGTGGCACTTGCATATTTTATTGCACTGTAAATCCCTCCACTTTTAAAAATCGGTTGGTTTATATTTATGGCACTTTTTAGAGTATTTGAAGTATCTGACTTGCTTTTTGTTAGGGATAAATTGATTGGATTAATCCAATCTTTTTTTAACTTGCTACTGCTTTCTTCATTTTTGTCTTTATTGTATTTAAACAAGTTTAGTCTGTCTTCTGAAAGGATTTTTTCATCTACGCTGTTTTTTTCTTGTGCACTTAAAAATAGTGGCACAAGAACTAATGGTATAAAAGAAAATTTAAGCAATTTTTGCAAGTGCATTATCTAACCTTTTAAAACCTTCGTTTACCTCTTCTTTTGAAATGGTAAGAGGTGGTAAAAGTCTTAAAGTATTTCTTCCTGCTTTTAATACTAATACCCCTTCATCAAAAGCATTAGAAATAACAGTTTTTAACATATCAGAATCTTTAACTCTTAATCCTCTCATTAAACCTAAACCAACTTCATCAGTAAAAATATTTTGATATTTCTCATAAATTTCATTTAATTTTGTTCCAAAATATATTATTGTTTCATCAAGCGTTCCTGCATCTTTATATTTTTCTAAAATATCTAAAACTTTATTTGCACTAGCACAACTTAAGTAGTTCCCTCCAAAAGTTGAACCATGGTCTCCTGGTTCAAATATATCTTTGTGTGTAGTTACAACTGCTCCAATTGGAACTCCTCCACCAAGACCTTTTGCAAGTGTTATTACATCTGGTTGTATCTCATAAAGATTTGTAGCTAAAAACTCCCCAGTTCTATAAACACCTGTTTGAACTTCATCAATGATTAAAAGAATATCTCTTTGTTTTAAAAACTTTGCTAACTCTTGAACAGCCTCTTTTTCAAAAGGTTGTACCCCACCTTCACCTTGAACCAATTCAATCATAACTGCAACTGTCTCATCATCAATTGAATTAAAAATATCATCAATAGCAGAATTGAAAGAGAAACCTTCTGGATATGGTGCAAAATTTGGACTATGAAATGAACTTTGTCCAGTTGCTTTAACTGTTGTAATCGTTCTTCCATGGAAAGAGTGTTCTAAAGTTATAACTTTATATCTTTTCCCATCATATTTAGTTTTTCCATATTTTCTTGCAATTTTAATTGCTCCTTCATTTGCTTCTGCTCCACTATTTGCAAAAAAAGTTGCTACATCCATTCCTGAAAGTTTTGCTATCTTTTCACCTAATATCGCTTGTGGTTCAATAGCATAAAGATTTGAGATATGTGTAATATTTTGAACTTGTTTATAAATTGCATCTGCTACTTCTTTATTCCCATGTCCTGCTGATACAACACCTATACCTGAAGTAAAGTCAATATAATCTTTATCTTTTTCATCAAATAAAGTTGCATTTATCCCTTTTTTAAAATTTACATAATTTCTTGCATAAGTGTGTAATACATACTCTTTATCTAATTGTTCTAACATATTTTTGTCCTAATTTTAAGTGATAAAATTATAGCTAATTTATTTAAACCAAATATTAATAATTATTGAAATAACACTATAAAATTATATAAGATATAATATCCTATGAAAAAAAGAATAGATGATAATATAAAAGTATTAATAGTTGAGGATGATGAGATTGCAAGGGAGAATGCAGTTGAATATTTAGAAGAGTATTTTTCAAATATTTATGAATCTTCAAATGCTTTAGATGCTTTGAAAATCTATGAACTAAAAAAACCAGATATTATTATAACTGATATACAAATGCCCAAACTAAATGGCTTAGAGTTTGTAGAAAGAATACGTCAAAAAGATAAAAAGGTACAAGTGATTGTTTTAACTGCTTTTTGTGATAAAGAGTATCTTTTAAAAGCTGTTGAGTTACAACTTGTAAAATATTTGATAAAACCAATAAATGAATATGAATTAGACGCAGCAATAAAAACCTCTATTGAAACTTTGAAAAGTGATGAATCAAATATTGTGAAACTTCCAAATGGTATGGTTTTTGATTTATATAATTTGGTTTTATTAGATGGCAAAGAGATTATAAAATTACGAACAAAAGAGTTAGAGTTTTTAAAACTTCTTATAAAAAATAAAAATAGATATGTAACATATCAGGAGATTGAAAATTTTGTTTGGGATGAACAAGTTATGAGTAAAGATGCTTTAAAAACCTTAGTTAAAAATTTAAAAAATAAATTATCAAAGGATTTGATTTTGAACCTATCTGGTACAGGATATAAAATTGTACTTTGATTATATTATACTTTTTTATGGTATTACTTTTGGAATAGTTTTGATGACTATTGTTTATACTCTTATTAGATATATCTATTCAAAAGAGATATTTTATATAAGTTACTGTTTTATGCAAATCTTTTCTTTAATTTATATTGCTCAATATAGTGGATTTTGGAACATATTAAATACTTGGAAGGATTTGTCTTTAACTTTTGCAAGTCTTAGTGCACTTGTTTTTGCAATTAACTATTTTCAAGGTAAATTTATACCTGTTATGAAAAATTATAAAGAATTATTATTTAATACACTTTTGATAAATATAGTATTATTAAGCTCTTTTTACCATTATATGCTTTTTGAATACCTTCCTTATACAATTATTTATGGGATACTTTTTATCTCTATTGTATTTAATTTTAAAAATAGTTTTAAACCTACACTTATTTATGTATTTGGTTGGTCATTATTTTGTTTTATCCTTTTTATTTTTGATTTTAAAAACTATTATGAACAAAAAGGTTTTATGGATTTAGTTTTATTGGCATTTGCTATTGAAGCTATACTTTTTACAATATCTGTTTCATATAAATATAATGATTTAAAACAAGAAAAAAAAGAGTATGAAAATATGCTTTTGCAACAATCAAAATTAGCAAAATCTGGGGAGATGATAGCTAATATAACTCATCAATTTAGGCAACCCCTTAATAATCTTTCATATATTTTGATAAATCTAAAAAAGAAGTTTATAAAAAATGAGTTGGAAAAAGAGTATTTTGAAAAGAAGATTACTCAAGCAAATCAGCAAATAGAGTTTTTATCTAAAACAATTAATGATTTTAAAGAGTTTTATATCCCTTCAAAAAAAAGGGAACAGTTTCTAGTAAAAGAGGTTATCTCAAATGTACAAACAATTTTTGAAGAGGATTTAAAAAAACATAATATTCTATTAAATATAGATTTTAAAACTAATGATGATATAAAAATATTTGGAATTAAAAATGAATTAGCACAAGTTTTTTTAGCCATTTTATCAAATAGCAGAGATGTTTTAAAAAATATAGAAAAGCCAGAGATTTTAATAGAAGTATCAGCTTCTAGTGCTGAAGTTACAATCTCAATTTTGAATAATGGACCAAAAATAAATCAAAAAGATATAACAAAACTTTTTGATCCATATTTTTCTACAAAAAAAGAGGGAAGTGGTTTGGGCTTGTTTTTAAGTAAGCAGATTATTGAAGAAAGCTTTAATGGTAAAATTGAAGTTTCAAACAATAATGAGAGAGTGTGTTTCTCTCTCATTATAGAAAAAGATATTAATTAAATAAGTCATTTCTTGGATAGATAAAAGATAAATCCCAAGTTTGTTTTTTATTTATATTATTATTTGCAGAAATATCAATTTTTATATCTAAAGGGGTATCTTTTTTATCAGATAAAAATAGTCTTTTTTTAGTTTTTATTATTACAACTTTTTTTACCCTTTGTTTAGGTTTTAGAATAAAAGGTTTAAATCTTTTTATCTCAAAATCTTTTTGATTGTGTAGTGTTAAATCCATAACGACTTTTTTATCTTGCATATTAGAAAAAGTAAAAACATAGTTGTTTGAAACAGTTTTATCTTCATTTATTTTATAAAGTTGTGTTGTTTTATTTATATTTACAATAAAATCTTTTTTCTCTACTATCATAGCTGTTGCAAAGAAAATACAAATAACAATACTTGCTATGTATGCTAAATTTCTTTTTGAGAAAAGATTTGTTTTTATTTTATTGATTACACGATTAGTGCTTCCCCACTCAATTAAAGATTTTTTCCCAAGTTTACCCATTACGGTAGTACAAGCATCTGAACACTCTAGACAATTTATACATTCAACTTGTAAACCCTTTCTTATATCTATATGTGTAGGGCAAACTTTTACGCAAGCTTCACAAGTTGTGCACTCTTCATTTGAACTAAATTGTTTTACATTAAAAATAGATTTTTCTGAATTTTTATAAATATCTCCACCTCTATTTGTATTATAAACAACTTGGACAGTATTGTCATCATATAAAACAGATTGGATTCTTGAATATGGACAGGTATATGTACAAAAGTCTTCTTTCCAAAATACAATATCATAAAAAAGAAATCCCGCAAGAGTAATTATAAATAAAATCATAAAATTATGCTCATCAGGGTTTTGAATATAGTTAAAGAAATCCTCTGGTGGAATAAAATACCACATAAAATTTGATGCAGCAATTAGCGTTAATACTGCCCAAATAAGAAGGGCTATATATTTTTTGATTTGATTAGATTTTTTACTATAATCAATATCTTTTTGTTTATTTTTTAATCTTCTTAATCCTAATAGTTTAGTTTCAATTAAATCTCTAAAAACAACCCTAAAAATTGTTTGAGGACAGGCCCATCCACACCAAACTCTACCAAATATTGTAGTAATAGCAAAAATACCTATAAAAAGTATCATTAATAAAAATGGCATAACATATAGTTCATTTACATCAAATGAAAATCCTAAAAAATGAAACTTTGAGTATTCAAATGATAATAATAACATATGGTTTCCATTTATTTTTATAAATGGTAAAACAAAAATAAACAGCGTAAAAATGGCATAAGTTAGATACCTTTTTTTAGTGTAATTCATATAATCTCCTTTTTCTTTGTAAAAATATATTTTTAAAAAGTGGCACAAAAGTGTCACTCTTAAATTTTTTTATTAGTTTTTATTTATTGATTTTCTTTTACATTTTAGTTGTAAAATTAAATAATAAAGGATTTTTCATGGATGTGTCTATAATTAATTCAAATGATATTGCAGGCTTAGATAAATATATTGGTGATAATATACAAATTATCAATATAAAATTCAGGGATAATTTACACTTTATACAAATGTCTTCTGAAGATGAGGTGTTTAGAGGGTTTTCTAATAGTAGAAAGGGTGCTATTATAAATACTCTTAAAGCTATTAAAAGAGTACATTAATACTCTTTTTTTCTTTCAAAATTTAGATTTTTTTATACTCTTATGTAAATATTTATTAAACACTATTTAGCTAAAATCAAAATCAAAATTAAAGGACAAAAATGCAGCATTTGATTACCACAAGTGACTTTACAAAAGAAGAGATTCTTAAGATTTATGATGATGCTAAAATATTTTTAGATATGGAATCTAGTGAGGTTCTAAAAGGTAAAATTATTGTAAATTTATTTTTTGAAAACTCTACAAGAACAAGAGGTGCCTTTGAAATGGCTGCTAAAAGACTTGGCGCTCAAGTAATCTCTTTAGATGTTGGAACAAGTTCAACAAATAAGGGTGAGACTGTATTTGATACAGTAATGAATATTAAAGCAATGGGTCCAGATGCAATTGTAATAAGACACTCAGATTGTAATTTTCATAGAACACTAGTTGATTATGTAGATTGTCCAATTATAAATGCAGGTGCTGGAAAAACTGCCCATCCTACACAAGCATTATTGGATTTATTTACTATTAGCGAACACTTTGATGGAGAGATTGAAGGTAAGAAGGTTGCTATTGTTGGTGATGTGAAATCTTCAAGGGTTGCTGGTTCAAACAAAGAATTACTTCCAAGATTTGGTATTGATGTATGTTTTGTTGCACCAGATTGTTTTAAATATGAAGATGAAAGTTTAAAACAATACAATTTAATTGACGAAATTATTGATGAAGTTGATGTTGTTATGAGTTTAAGAACTCAACTTGAAAGACATAATGAAGTTTATTTTCAATCATTAAATGAATATGCAAAAGATTATTGTATCACAAAAGAGACTTTTGGAGAAAGAGATATTTTATTACTTCATCCAGGTCCAGTAAATAGAAATGTTGATATCTCTGATGAGATGTTAGTTGATTCTAGAAACAAAGTATTAGAACAAGTGAAAAATGGTGTTGCAGTGAGAATGGCAGTGCTTAAAAAGCTTGTATTAAAACAATAAGTTTGAATAAAAAATTAAAAGAAAAATTAAATAAATATGGCTCTTTAAAGGAGCCATTTTTTTTTGTAGTATCTTATGATTTAGGTAAGTACTATATAAACTCCTTAAAAAATTTACCCTCTACAATTAAGTTTAAAATAGATGAAGATAGTGAAGCTAATATTGATGAAAAAATAGCTTTAAAAAAACACCCAATACTTTTCAGTGAATATGAAAAAAAGTTTAATATCTTACAAGAACATATTAAAGCAGGAAACTCTTATCTTTTAAATTTAACAGCAAAAACAAAAGTTGAAACAAAATATACACTAGATGAGATATATGAAAAAGCTAAATCTAAATACAAATTAAAATTTTTTGATGAATTTGTATGCTTTTCACCAGAAAAGTTTATAGAAATAAATAAAAATAAAATTTTTACTCATCCAATGAAAGGTACTATTGATAGTAGTATTGAAAATGCAAAAGATAAGATTCTATGTGATATTAAAGAGATGGCTGAACATACTATGGTAGTAGACCTTCTAAGGAATGATCTAGGAATAGTTGCAAATAAAATTAGAGTTGATGAGTTTAGATATATAGATAAAATAAATGCAGGAGATAAAGAGTTATTACAAGTAAGTTCAAAAATTAGTGGAGAACTAAAAGATAATTGGAATGAAAATCTTGGAGATATTTTATGTTCTCTTCTTCCTGCTGGTTCTATTACAGGAACACCCAAAAAGAAAACTGTAGAGATTTTAAAAAATATTGAAGGTTATGACAGAGGTTTTTATACTGGGATATTTGGTGTTTATGATGGCGAAAATTTTAATAGTGCTGTTATGATTAGATTTATAGAAAAAGATAAAAACTCAGATTTATATTATAAAAGTGGTGGTGGGATAACTTGTGATTCAAAAGTAAATTTAGAATATGAAGAATTACTTGATAAAGTTTATTTACCTTTTTAGAAGTTTTAAATGGCACATTTTATTTGATTATTTACTAATTCTTTAATTAGTTTTTTTTGCTTTAGAGATAACTCTTTTACTGCTAGTTTTTATGTATGTTACTATTTACTGGAATAAAAGTTTCAAGTTGTCCAATTATTGAGATGGTGTTTATAACTATTCTTTCATCTTCATATGTTTTCTTTAAATCTATATTTTGATAAAAAGCATGAGAATAATTCAAATATTTTTTAAGTTGCTATTAAATATATAGGTGCCATAATTTCTTTAAGAGACTGATAGCAAAATAACAACATTTCTAGGTAGTTAAGGGAGACAATTATGCTTGAACTTGAAGAAAGTGCAGTAAAGCTAGGTTCTAATGTATCAACTAAAGAAGAAGCTATTTTTGAAGTAGGAAAGATTTTAGTTGATGGTGGTTACATACAAGAAAAATATATAGAAAGTATTTTGGGTAGAGAAGAGGTAGCCAATACTTATTTGGGAAATGGAATTTGTATTCCTCATGGATTACAAGAAAATAGAAACTTGATTTTAAAAACTGGAATTGCAGTTTTACAAGTACCTGCTGGAGTAGAGTGGAAAGAAAATGAAAAAGCTACTTTAATTGTTGCAATTGCTGCTAAAACTGATGAACATATCCAAATTTTAGCCCAACTTACAAATCTTTTATCTGATGAAAAAGAAGCAAAAAAACTATCAAAAACAAAAAATATAAATGATATTTTAAAAGCTTTAAATAGTGAAAAAAAAGAAGTAAATGAAAAAAAAGAAGAGTTTGAAACAAAAGAAACATTAACTTTCCCAGGTTATGCAGGTTTTCATGCAAGACCTGCAAGTGCTTTTGTTGATGTGGCAAATGGATATAAAAGTGAAGTTAGATTAAATTTTGAAGAAAAAAGTGCAAATGGTAAATCTATAGCTTCTATTTTAAAACTTGGACTTACAGGTGGAAGTAGTTTTTCAATTTCCACAAAAGGGGAAGATGAAAAACAAGCTTTAAAAGCTTTATGTAAAGCAGTTAGAGATGGATTAAAAGAAGGTGCAGATGAAAATATACAAAAAGCAGTTTCAAAAAGAAATTATTTAGGGAATAAACTAGAAGGGGTGCCAGCTGCTCCTGGAATGGCAATTGGTCCTGTTGTTATATTAAATGAAGATGAAATCCAGTTAAAAAAAGAGGGTCAAGATGCCCATAGTGAAAGGGAAAAACTAAGAAAAGCCTTAGAAAAAGCAATTTTTGAATTAAATCAATGGCTTCATCAAAAACATGAAAAAGTTGATAAAAAAAGGATGGATATTTTTATTGCACATTTAGGACTTTTAAAGGATCCTGAACTTCAAAATAAAGCTTTAAAGGCTATTGAAGATAATATTTCAGCTTCTTATACTTGGTGGCAAATAATCTCTAAAGAAATAGAAGAATTAAGTAGTTTAAGTGATACAAGACTTTCTCAAAGAGCAAATGATATGAAAGATATAGGGAAAAGAGTATTAAAACATCTTGATCCCCAAGCTATAAAATCTACAAAAATTCAATTAAAAATACCTTCTATTTTAGTTTCCCTTGATATGACACCTTCAGAAACTTCTCAGTTAGATAAATCAAAAGTTTTAGCTCTTGTTACAGCAAAAGGGGGAAGTACTTCACATACTGCTATTTTAGCAAGATCTATGGGAATTCCTTCAATTGCAGGAGTTGGAGAAGAAGTTTTAAATATTTCTTCAAAACAAGCTATAGCTGATGGAGATTCAGGAATATTAGTTTATGAACCACAAACAAAAGATTTAGATTTAGCTGAACAACTTCAAAAAGAAGCCCAAGGCCAAAAAGAAGCAGAATATAAAGCAAGATTTAAACCTGCTGTAACATTAGATAAACACAGAGTAGAGGTGGTTGCAAATATAGCAAATGCTGATGCTGCTTTAGAGGCTATTAATGAAGGAGCAGAAGGAGTAGGGCTAGTTAGAACTGAATTTTTGTTTTTAGAAAGAAATTCAGCTCCAAATGAAAATGAACAATTTCAAGCTTATAAGAAAATGGTTCAACATATGAATGGCTTACCTTTGATTATAAGAACTTTGGATATAGGTGGAGATAAAGAGGTACCTTATTTGAACCTGCCAAAAGAAGACAATCCTTTTTTAGGTATAAGAGGTATTAGACTTTGTTTACAAAATATAGAATTATTTAAAGAACAATTAAGAGCTATTTATCAAGCTAGTAAATATGGACCAATTAAAATAATGTTTCCTATGGTTGGTTTGCTTGAAGAGTTTAGGCAAGGAGCTAAGATAGCCGAAGAAGTAAGATTAGAGCTTGGAGTAGAACCTATTGATATAGGGATGATGATAGAAGTTCCTTCTGCTGTAATTATGGCTGAACATTTTGCAAAAGAGGTTGATTTCTTTTCCATAGGAACAAATGATTTAACTCAATATGTTTTATCTATGGATAGGGGCCATCAAGGTTTAGCAAAACAAGCAGATGCTTTACATCCTGCTGTTTTAAATATGATTAAAATGACTTGTGATGTTGCAAAAAAACATGGGAAAATGGTTGGTGTTTGTGGAAATTTAGCTGCAAATCCTTTAGCTGCAAAAATTTTAACAGGTTTAGGTGTTGATGAGTTATCTGTTACAGCAACAGCCGTTGCAAATATAAAAGAAACAATTAGAACATCAAGTTTTAAACAGTGCCAAGAATTAGCAGAAAAAGCTTTAGTTCAAGAAACAGCAGCTGCTGTTAGAGCTTTGGGAGAATAAAATGTTAGATGTTTTAACAATCACTTTAAACCCTGCAATTGACCAAACAGCAAACATTGATAATTTTCAAATTGATAAGGTTAATAGGGTTTCAAATTTTCAAAATGATCCTGGTGGAAAAGGTATAAATGTAGCTGCTTATCTTGCTGTTTCAAAACTAAAAGTTGGAGCAACAGGATTTTTAGGAGTTGATAATCCAAGTTTATTTAAAAAACTTTTTAGGGATTTAGAAATTGAAGACAAGTTTATATATGTTTCAGGTTCAACTAGAACTAATGTAAAAGTTGTTGATGAAAGTAATCAAACTGTTACAGATATAAATCAAAGTGGTTTTGAAATTGATATAAATCGTTTAGAAAAATTAGAAAAAGTATTATTTACTTCGAAACAAGCTTCTTGGTATGTTTTTTCAGGAAGTTTACCTTCTGGTTTAGGTTCAGATATTTATAAAAGATGGATAGAAAAAGCACATGAATTAGGGATAAAAGTAGCTTTAGACGCAAGTTTTGAGGCTTTAAAAGAAGCTATAAGTACTAAACCTGACTTAATAAAACCAAATCATCATGAATTAATGGAATTAGTAAATAAAGAATTATCCTCAATTGAAGAATATATTTTTGAGGCAAAAGAATTAGTAAAAAAAGGTATAGAATTGGTTTGTATCTCTTTGGGTAAAGATGGAGCTTTATTGATAAATAAAGATGAGGTTTATTATTCAAAAGGGAAAAATGTAAAAGTAAAAACTACTGTTGGTGCAGGTGATGCAATGCTTTCAGGTTTAGTTTTAGGACAAATAAAAGAGCTTAGCTTAGAAGAAAGCTTAAAAAAAGGAACAGCATTTTCTATGAATGCAGTAGAAACAGTTGGGCCTTATCTTTCAAATAAGGAGAAGATTAAGAGTTACTATGACGATATAAAGGTAAAAAAAATCACTAATTAAAATATAAAACAAAAGGGGTGAATTATGGCAAAGTTAGTAGCAATTACAGCTTGTCCGACAGGAATAGCACACACTTTCATGGCAGCATCTGCTTTAGAAAAGTTTGCACAAGATAATGGACATGAGATAAAAGTAGAAACGCAAGGTTCAGTGGGTGCAAAAAATAAATTAACACAAAGTGAAATAGAAAATGCAGATGTGGTAATTATAGCAGCTGATACACACGTGGAAATGGAAAGATTTGATGGTAAAAGATTTTTTGAAACTTCAACAGCAGAAGCTATAAAAAATACAACAGAAGTTTTACAAAATGCTTTAAGATCTACAAAAATACATTCAAATAGTGGAAAAAATCATGATGCTTCACTAAAACAAAAAGTTACTGAAATAAAAGAAGATAGAAAAACACAAACAACAGGAGCTTATAAACATCTTTTAACAGGTGTTTCTTATATGTTACCAATTGTTGTTGCTGGTGGTTTATTAATAGCACTTTCTTTTGTTTTTGGTATTGAAGCATTTAAAGAAGAAGGAACTTTAGCAGCAGCATTAATGAATATTGGTGGTGGAGCAGCTTTTCATATAATGGTAGCAGTTCTTTCTGGATATATTGCATTTTCAATTGCAGATAGACCGGGACTTGCTCCAGGTTTAATCGGAGGGATGTTAGCTTCAAATATTGAAGCAGGATTTTTAGGTGGTATTATTTCAGGGTTTTTAGCTGGATATGTGGCAAAATTAATAGTTGAAAATATAAAATTACCTGAAAATTTTGAAGGTTTAATGCCTGTATTAGTTGTTCCTTTACTTGCTACACTTGTAGTTGGTTTGGTTATGATTTATATTGTAGGGGAGCCTGTTTCTTATATTAATGAAGCTTTAAAAAACTTCTTAGAAGGGATGAGTGGTTCAAATGCAATTTTAATAGGACTCATTTTAGGTCTAATGATGGCCTTTGATATGGGGGGACCTGTTAATAAAGCAGCCTATACTGTATCTGTTGGACTTCTTGCAAACGGAGTGACTGCACCAATGGCAGCAGCAATGGCTGCAGGAATGACACCTCCATTAGGAATTTTTATTGCTACAATGATTGCTAAAAATAAATTTGATGCCGCAGAACATCAAGCAGGAAAAGCAGCTGGAGTTTTAGGTATTTGTTTTATTACAGAAGGTGCAATACCTTTTGCTGTAAAAGATCCTTTAAGAGTTATTCCATCTTTAATGTTAGGTTCGGGTTTAACGGGTGCTATGAGTATGGGATTTGGTTGTACTTTAGCCGCTCCACATGGTGGAATCTTTGTATTAGCTATTCCAAATGCAGTTACTAATTTAGGAATGTACGCTTTTTCTATTTTAGCTGGAGCTCTTGTTACAGCTATTGCTTTATCTGTATTAAAAAAACCAATCACTTCAAAATAAAGTTTTGTAGGGATAAAATCCTTACAGAACTTATTAAACTATTTTAAAATTACAAATTAATTACACCTAGGTTTTTGTAACCAAAAAGTACTTTTTATTTTTATAAAATCCTTGAAATTTTTTCAGGAGAAGATATGAAAAACAAGATTTTTATCATTGAGTATCAAAAAGGTAGTGACAAAGGCTTTGATGGCTTTAGGGCAGATACAAAACCAATATTAGATGCTATAGAAAAAGAGACTAATTATAAAACAGAGATAGTGTTTTATAAACCAAATAGAAAGTATGAACTTTTGGATTACTTAAAGGAAAGAGCAAGGGCTGTTATTTCTAGAATAAACCCTGGTAACTTAAAAGAGGTTGATGAATATTTTCAGTTTTTAAAAGCTTTGGGTAATAGTGGGGTTGAAGTTCATACCCATCCTGATGTAATGATAAACTTGGATTTCAAAGATATTCTTGCAAAACTAAAAGGAACAAGATTAGGGGATGATGAAACTTATTTTTATCATACATATACAGATTTTGTAAGAAAATTCCCAGAACACTTGAATAAACATGGAATTAGAGTATTAAAAACTAATTATGGTTCAACAGGTGAGGGTGTTTATTTAGTATCTAAGAAAGATGATGGTTCAGTTTTTTCTGTTGAAGCTGTAAACAATGAAAAATTCTATTATGACAATATTAATGAATTTTTAGAAAAGTTTGAATCAAAGTTTGAAGAAGAATCAGAAAATGCTGCTTATTTTAAAGGTAAAACAGGTTTTGTTGGGTGTAGATATTTACAAAGAATTAGTGAAGGGGAGATTAGAATTTTACTTGTAAATAATAAAGCCATATCAGTTGTTCATAAAAAGCCACAAGAAGGGGAGTTCTCTGCAACACTTTTTAGCGGAGCAAAATATAATTATGAATCTCCTAATGAGGAAAAATGGAAAGATGTGGTAGAACTAACAATGGAAGGTTTAAAAGATATAAAACCTTTTTTAAATGGACAAAACTATCCTCTTCTTTGGACTATGGATTATATTTTAGATTATGATGAGAAGGGAAAAGATAAATATATATTATCTGAGATTAATTGTTCTTGTGTAGGAATAACAACAGAACTTCAATATGCAAAAGATGTTGCAAATGTTTTTGCAAAAAAAGAGAAAAAATTAAAGAAAAAGTAGTCTAATCCTACTTTTCTCCTACTATATCTTTTTATAATTTTTTTAAGAACAAAATAAAAGTCTTTATAGGACTATAAAAAGGATAGATATGGAAAATACAGCACTAATCTTAGTAGACTTTCAAAATGATTATTTCTCAAGTTTTGAAGGTTCAAAATTCCCATTAGTAAATAGTGAAGAAGCTTCTTTAAATGCTTTAAAAATTTTAGAAAAGTTTAGAGATAAATCTATAGATATAATTCATATAAAACATGAAAACCCAAAAGTTGATGCACCTTTTTTCCAAATAGGTTCAAATGGAGCAAATATTCATAAAAATGTAGAACCTCTAGAAAGTGAACTTGTGATAACAAAAAATTATCCAAATTCATTTTTACAAACCAATTTAAAAAATTATTTGGATGAAAAAAATATTGATTCTGTAGTTATTGTGGGAGCAATGACTCATATGTGTGTAGATGCAACCCTAAGAGCTGCAAAAGATTTTGGATATAATTGTACAGTTATAAGTGATGCTTGTGCAACAAAAGATTTAGAGTTTGATGGGAAAATAGTTTCCTCTTTTGATGTTCACAAAAGTTTTATGGCTGCTTTTGAATTTGCTTATGCAAAAGTAGAAAGCACTAATGATTTTTTAAAAGGTTTTGATACTTGAAATTAAATAATTTACTTGTTTTATATGTTTTTGATAAACAATCTTCAAAAAATGAAGTTTTACCTCTTTTAGAAGAAAAGTTAAAAAAAGTATTTACAGCAAATAGTTTAAAACAAGCCCAAAGTTGTTATAGAAAATATTCTCCATGTATTATCCTTGTAGATGACTCTTTTTTGGATAATACAATGGTGAGATTTCTTCAAGAGATAAGACAAAGTGATATAAAAACAGCATTCTTAGTTTTAAGTAATAATAAAGCAAATGAATATCTTTATGAATTAATGGAACTTTATATTACAAAATATATTTTGAAACCATTTAAAATCGAACACTTACTTTTAGGTTTAAACAAGTGTCTTGAAGTTATTGAAAGTAGAATTTACAGTAATGTTGATTTAGGAAATGGTATTTTATTTAATTTTCAAACCCAAAGCCTTACAAAAGATGGGAAAGTTTTTGTATTAAATAAAAAAGAATCTATTTTAGTAAATCTTTTTATACAAAACCCAAATAGAGTAATAACTTATGAGGAGTTGGAATATCATATTTGGGATAATGAGTGTACAAATGCTGCATTGAAATCTTTAATTAGAGATTTTAGAAAAAAAACCTACAAAACAATTTTAGAAAATTTTTCGGGTATTGGATATAAATTAAATATTGAAAATTAGATCTCTTTTATATAAGAGATAAAATTAAAACTTAATAGTAAAAATAATATATAAACTCATAAAGTAAAATAATATTTACATAAATATTTTTAAATTTTAAAACTAATTCTTTATTTAATATAATTTTTATATATAAAAATATAAAATCCTAATTCTTATAATCATATTTAGTTATAAATTAGTTATTTAATTAATATTATTACTAAAGTATGGGAATATCAAAATTATTTTATAATTAATATAAAAATTAAAAGATTATAAAAATTTTATAAAAATTAATTTTGGGAGATAAAAATGGTTTTTTTAAAAACAAAAACTATAGAAGAGAAAATAAGGCTTGCTAAAACTTCAAGTGATAAAAAAATTCAAACTCAATTATCTAGGTCATATCAAATAAATGTAAGAAGAGCTCTTGCTAAAAATCAATCTTTATGTCCAGAACTAGCTAATTCATTATTATATGATCCAAGTACAAATGTTGCATTTCATGCATCAAACAATCCAAACTGTACTAAAAAAAGAGCTTTTTTAGCTGAAGACTTAGCTCATAAATGTGTAAAATGTGATGTAGATGAATTAATAATTGATTGTGATAATTGCCATCTTTAATCTATTGATGCTTTTTTAAAATATTTTTTTGTTATCATTAATAAAAATTTAGGATAATGATGGAAAAAAATATTTTTTTTGAAACTATTAAATGTGAAGATTTTGAAGTTTTTAATTTATCTTTGCATGAAAAACGTATAGCTAGAACAATTGGTTTAAATCTAAACCTTCAAGATTATATCTATCCACCTTCAAATAAACTCCTTAGATGTAAACTTATATATGACGAGAGTGGAGTTTTAAGTGTCGAATTTTTTCCTTATAAAAAAAGAGAAATTAAAACTTTTAAAATAGTAAAAGATGATAATATATCTTATTCAAAAAAATATTTAGATAGAGAAAATTTAGATAAGTTATTTAACAAAAGAGAAGGCGCTGATGAGATTATAATTGTAAAAGAGAATTTTATTACAGATACTTCAATAGCAAATATAGCAATTTTTGATGGGACAAATTGGATAACTTCTAAAAATCCTCTTCTTTTGGGTACAACTAGAGATAGGTTGATACAAGAGAATTTATTGATTGAAAAAGATATTGATATTAATATGTTAAAAGAAGCAAAAAAGATTGCACTAATGAATGCTATGATTGATTTTGATATTTTAGAAGATTATTCATTTTTATTATAAACTCTATCAAGTAATAAGTCCCATTTATTAACCTCTCCCCAATCAATTTTAACTTTTTTGAATATCTTTTTGTTCTTTAATACAAAAGAACCATTTTCATTGAAAATAACTTTTGGCTCAAGTTTTTTTCTTTTGTCAAAAGGAAGAATTTTGAAGCTTAGATTATCAAGTACTAAAGGGATAGTTTTTTTGTTTTCAAAATATAGCAATACCATATGATAATTTGTTTCTGCTTTAACTTTTACAACTGCAAGATAGAGTTTATCTTTTGGAATACCAACTTCTAAGAGTGTAAAATATTTAGCAATTGCATAATCCTCACAATCCCCTTTACCATTAATTAAAAACTCTTTTGGTGTTGCCCAATGGTCATCTACGCTATATTTTTTAGAATCGTCAATAGGAAGAATTCTATTATAAAAGCTGTTTACATAGTTTAGTTTTTTTTCTAATTCAAAATCTTTTACTTTTCTTTTTAGTTTTATATAGCTTTGAAGTCTTAAATAGATTGCTTTTTTATAATAACTATTATCTATATTTTTTATATCGTTTTTAGTTAAGATAATACTTTTTGAATTTAGTAGTAAAGTGGATATTAAAATAAGAAAAATAAACCGTTTCATAAGGTATAATACAAAAACCATAATGAACTTAGGATTAAAAATGATAAATAATATAATTGAAAATAGTGAATATAAAGATTTAGTTAGTAAACAAGTAAAAGAAACAATGGAGTTTCTAATCGAACAAGGTCAAGAATTTGCAATAACTGCAAATATTGATGCAGTAAAATTTGACCCTGAACTACCATCTTTAGTATTTGACCAATTATCTAAATTTTCACTTTTTGTATTAAGTAATTATACTTATTCTACTATAAATATTGATGACAATTATATAACTTTTGAAGCAGGTTTTGGAAGTGAAAACTTTGGTTCAATTGTAAAAGTGCCTTTATTTTCTATTTTTCAAATAATTATAGATGAATCAATTTTATATATAAATTCTGTTGCAACTGTAGATAAATTTAATAAAGATGCAAAAGAGAAATCATTTAATATATTTAAAAACAACCCTAATAACAAAAATCTGATAAAGTAGTTTTATATTGAAATACGAAAGAGAGATAAAAACAGCATTTAAAATATCTATTCCTGTTATGATGGGATACAGTGTTTTAGGTTTTGCCTTTGGTTTACTTTTAGTATCTTTTAATTACCCTTGGTTTTATGCACCAATTATGTCTTTATTTATTTATGCTGGTGCATTACAGTTTGTTGCTATCAATTTTTTTAATGTAAAAGCAGGGCTTATAGATATTGCTATTGCCTCGTGGTTTGTAAATCTAAGACAATCATTTTATGGCTTATCTTTATTAAAAAGATTTAAAAAAGCAGGTAAGTTAAAGCCGTATTTGATATTTGCATTAACTGATGAGACATACGCGTTATTAACTACTATAAAAGATGATGAGCAGTTAAAAAAGAGATGGTATTACTTCTTTTTATGTGCTTTTAATCAAAGTTATTGGTTTATTGGTTCAACACTTGGTGCAATAGTTGGTACAAATATAGATTTTGATACTGCAGGATTAGAGTTTTCTTTGACAGCTTTATTTGTAGTTTTATGTATTGAACAATATAAGAATTTAAAAAATAAAATACCATTTTTAATTGGAGCATTCACATCTATCATCGCTTTTATTTTAGTTCCAACGGATAAGATGCTTATCACCTCTATTATTTTATCTTTAATAGTATTATTTTTATTTAGGGCTAGGTTAGAAAATAATGAGTAATATTGAAATATTTTTAGCAATTGGTGTAATGACAGCAGTTAATATATTTACAAGAGCTTTCCCATTTATATTTTTTAAAAAAGCAGAATTGCCTGCATCTTTAGAGTTTATTGGAAAATATTTCCCTGCAATAATACTTACAATACTAATTTTTTATACTTTAAAAGATATTGATTTTTCTTTATACCCTTATGGAATAAAAGAGTTAGGAGCTATATTTTTTACTATAGTTTTACATCTAATTATGAAAAACTATTTAGTATCAATATTTTTAGGAACAATATTTTATATGGGATTAGTTCAATATTTATAAATAAAACTAGAAGAGCTTATTTCCCCTCTTCTAAATTCCATTGTTTGTAAACTTCCTTAATCGCGTCAATTTCTTCTCTAGAAGGTTTTCTTCTACAAGAAAGATAACCTTTAGAACCATCACAACTTTCAAATGGATATACTGTAGCATATACCCAATAATATCCTCCTGATTTTGTTGCATTTTTTACGTATCCTGTCCAAATCTCACCTTTTTGTACTGTATCCCATAAAGATTTAAAAGCCTTCTTTGGCATCTCAGGATCCCTTACTTTATTATGAGGCTCTCCTATTAACTCTTCTAGGCTATATTCTGCTATTTTACAAAAATCATCATTGGCAAATCTTATTATACCTTTTTCATCTGTCTCACTAACTAAGAATGCATATTCATCTAAAACTGTCTCTTGTCCTGCTGCCATTACTTCTCCTTAGTTAAATCTCTTATTTTTGGCATCTTGCACTAATTCATTTGCCATTGCTGATACTTCTTTTGCTATCTCTTTTACTTGATTAGCTTCATTTGCATTCTCTTGTGTTACTCTATCTAGCATTGTTATTGTATCATTGATTTGTTCTATACCTGTCATCTGTTCTTTTGATGCTACACTTACATCTTCTATGATATGGATTGTTTCACTTATATGTGTATTTAACTCTTTATATCCTTCTATCATATTATCTGATATTACTTTCCCTTCATTTGCTTTTAGGTTTGCATCTTCTACTAATTCTTTTATCTCTTTTGCTGCTTGGGCACTTCTACTTGCTAGGTTTCTTACTTCTTGTGCTACTACTGCAAAACCTTTCCCTGCTTCTCCTGCTGTTGCTGCTTCTACTGCTGCATTTAAAGAAAGTATATTTGTTTGGAAGGCTATTTGATCTATTACATTAATCGCTTCATTTATTGCTGTTACTTTTTCATTTATCTCATCCATTGATAAGGCTGTTTTTGTGGCTAAGTCTTCACCTGTTGTTACTGAATCTCTTACTGTTTTTCCTAGTGTTGCCATTTTTGTAGCATTCTCTGCGTTTCCTCTTGTTATTGAGGTGATCTCTTCTACTGCTGCTGCTGTCTCTTCTAGGCTTGCTGCTTGTTCATTCGCTTTTACTGCTAGGTTTTCCATTGAGTTTGTCATTGTTGTTGAGTTATCCTCTAACGTCTCTCCATTATGCAGGTTACTTTTTGCGTTCTCTCCTAAGGTCTCTCCTAGCTTATTTATTGAGTTCATTACTGCTAGCATGGTATCTTTATATTTTTTATCTATAGGAACTCGTGTTGTATAGTTGTGGCTTTCATAATCTTCTAGTGCCCCTTTAATCCTTTCCATATTTCCATTTAAAACATGAAGCATTTTATTTAAAGATTTTTTTAGGGTCATAATCATTGGATTTTTACTCTCTGAGTGAATATTACATCTAAAAATACCTTGTTCGATTCTATCCGCTGTTAAAACAACTTCTCCCATAACTTTCATATCATCTTTTAATTTCTTATCAAATTCATTTGCTGTATTATTAATCATTATCATCAATTCACCAATTTCATCTTTATTATGAACTTCTGATGGAGTGTATTTATTTGTTTCAAGGGTTATAAACTTCAAAAAGTTATTAAAATAATATTTAAATTCTACTATAGGTTTTTTAATCACATAGTTGAATACAAATATAATAACAAAATAAGAAAACATAATTAAAGCAATGGTTAATAAAGAGATTTTTAGAATAATACTTTTTGTTTGACTAATACTTTCTTTTTGCATTTTACTAACACTCTGCTCTACATCATCAACATATGCTCCTGTACCTATAACCCATCCAAGAGGTTTAAATAAAAAAACATGTGAAAATTTTGCTTTTTGTTTCTCTTCATTTGGTTTTGGAGCATAATATTTTATAATACCATCACCTTTTGATAAAGCAATTTTATTCATTTCTTTAAATATAAATTTTCCATTTTCATCTTTATATTTAGAAATATCCTTCCCTTCTAATTCAGGGTTTAGAGGGTGCATTATCATTTTTAAATCTAAACTGTGTATCCAGAAATAACCATTTTCCCCAAATCTTATACTTCTAATTTGTTCAAGTAGATTGTCTTTTCCCTCTTTGCCATACTTGTTGTAGTCTTTTTTTAGTATATTACTTACTATTTCAATATAACTATTTAGCTCTTTTTCTTTTTGAGAATAAGCTTTATCTTCAAATTGTTTAATTTGAATATTTGTTAAAGCCTTTGTTTCATAAAAAGAGATTAGTAAAACTAATATAGACATTGTAATAATAATACTAATGATTAAAGTAAGAATTTTAAATTTGATAGAGACTGATTTCATGCAAAATCCTATGAGTAGTTTATATATTGTATTGTAAGAAACTTAAATACTTTTTTAATAAAAATTATAAATATAAAGTTTATATATGCAAATATAATTCCCATAAGGATCTATATTTATAAAATAGTATAAAAATTATGAAAGTTAAGCAATATTATAAAAAAGCAAAAGCTTTTCTATAATTTATTTTTTAGGTGAAAATGGGAAAATTGCACTTCCCCATGTAAGTCCAGCTCCAAAAGCGTCAAAAAGGATATTGTCTCCTGCTTTTATTTTCCCCTCTTCAAAGGCATCATTCATTGCCATAGGGATAGAAGCTGCAGATGTATTACCATATTTATGTACAGTTAATACAATTTGTTCTTCTGTTAGATTTAATGAATCTCCAACAGCTTTTATTATTCTATAATTTGCTTGATGTGGTATAAAATGTTTAATATCTTCATTTGTTAAACTATTTTTTTCAAGTAATTCTTTTACATCAGAAGATAGTGTCTTAACTGCAAGTTTGAATGTTTCATTACCTTTCATTCTTATACAAGCCATTTTATTATCTAAAACTTCTTGAGAACAAGGATTTTTACTTCCCCCACCAGGAGTTTTTATAAGGTCATCATAATTACCATCACTAGAACAATTAACATCAATAATAGCTTCCTCTTTATTTTCAGTAGCTGATATTATTGCTGCACCTGCACCATCACCAAATATAAAACAAGTTGCTCTATCTGTATAATCTAAAATAGAACTATATTTTTCAGCTCCAATAATTAGAACATTTTTTTTCATTCCAGATTCAATAAAAGCTTTTGCTATTGATGTTGCGTAAACAAAACCTGTACACGCAGCACTTACATCAAATGCTTGTACCGGTGGTAGTTCAAGTTTTGAAGCTATTAAACATGCTGTTGAAGGCATACATAGGTAATCAGGAGTAACTGTAGCACAGATTACTAAATCTATATCTTCTTTAGCAATACCCGCTCTTTCTATCGCTTGTTTTGCTGCTCTTGCTCCTAAATCTGATGAAGCTTCATTATCTTCAGCTAGTCTTCTTTCTTTTATACCAGTTCTTTTAGTAATCCATTCATCTGAGGTATCAATAATTTTTTCAAAATCAAAGTTTGTCATAATTTTAGGAGGAATGTAAGCTCCAATTGATCTAAATGCTGCATATGCCATTAAAATTCCTTAAAAAACAAAAGTTTTATGAACTATATTTTTCTAATCTCTCTTCAATATCATTATTTAAATTTGAGCTTGCACTATTTATTGCTTGAAAAATAGCGTTTTGAATAGCTTTTGGATTAGATTTTCCATGTGCTATAATTACAGGAGCTTTTACACCTAAAAGTGGTGCTCCGCCATATTCAGCATAGTCAACTCTAACTTTTAAGTTTTTAAATACTTTTCTCATTAATACTGCACCAGTAATTGAGATAAGAGATCTTTTTAAATTTTTCTTAATAATTTTACCAATTGTATCTGCTACACCTTCAGCAGTTTTTAGTAAAATATTACCAATAAATCCATCACAAACAACAACATCAACTGTTCCTTTGAATACGTCACTTCCTTCAACATTTCCTGCGAAGTTTGGTACTTTTGATATTAGTTTAAATGCTTCTTTTGTAACTTCATTTCCTTTACTCTCTTCTTCACCATTACTTAATAGACCAATAAGTGGATCATCAAGTTGTAATACATCTTCTGCATAAACTTGTCCCATTACTGCAAATTCATAAAGATTTTTTGCTTCACAATCTACATTAGCACCAACATCTAATACAAGTGTATTTTGATTTTCACTAGTTGGCATAAGAGTTGCAATTGCAGGTCTACTAACACCTTTGATTCTTCCTATTCTTAATGTTGCTAAAGACATAGAAGCTCCAGAATGACCAGCTGATACTACTGCATCTGCTTCTTCATTTTTTACTAGCTCAATTGCTTTATAAATTGTTGATTCTTTTCTTTTAAGTGCATCTGTTGCAGTGTCTGACATACTAATTACATCTTCTGTATGAAGTATTTCAATTCTATTTGCAAGATAGTTTGGAATTAAAGGTTTTATTTGCTTTTCATCTCCTACTGCAATTGCAGTAAAAGTATTATTATTTCTAAGGGCTAAAACTAAACCCTCTATAATAGGTTCGGGACCAAAGTCCCCACCCATTGCGTCAATAGCTATTTTTAGCATTAGCTTTTATATTCACCAGTATTTGGGTTAACCATATGAGGCATTTTCCAACTACCATCACTATCTTTTACCGGTCTTTTTAAAGTAATTTTATAGTGAGTTCTTCTTTTAGCTGCTCTAGTATGAGATACTCTTCTCTTAGGTACTGCCATTTTTCTCTCCTTATTTAGTATTCTTTTTCAACAAAGTCTGAATTCTCACATTCAGAACAAATGTAATAATCGCTTTGGATAGATGAAATTTCACTTTCGATAATTTCATCAAAATTTATCAGGCTATCTTCTATCTCTATTATTAAGTCATCTTCTTCAGAACTTGACTTATATATACCATCACTTAAAATAAAATTTATATCTTCATCTAAAGTTACAGTTTCATCTTGTCCACATCTTGCACAAGTAATAGAAGTTATTCCTGTTAGTTTACCATCAATTTTAACTAAAGATGGCGACATTTTACAAAAAGTACCTTCAATTTTTACTGAATTGAATTCAGCGCTAAACTCTTTTGGAGTCTGAGGGACTTTTCTAAACTCGATTTTCATTGGGTAATTTAGAAGTTCTTAGCAGATTTCTCTATCTGAAAAGAAAAACTTAATTTCGATTGCTGCATTCTCTAAAGAGTCAGAACCATGAACTGCATTAGCGTCAATAGATTCAGCAAAATCAGCTCTGATTGTACCAGCAGCTGCTTCTTTAGGGTTAGTTGCACCCATTAATTCTCTATTTTTAGCCATTGCATTTTCACCTTCAAGTACTGAAACTACAACTGGTCCAGAAATCATGAAATCAACTAATTCACCGAAGAAAGGTCTTTCTGCATGTACTGCATAAAAAGCTTCTGCATCAGCTTTAGATAATTGAATTTTTTTAGTAGCTGCTATTCTTAATCCATTTGACTCAAATCTGTCTAAGATTTTACCTACAACATTCTTTGCAACTGCATCAGGTTTGATGATTGATAATGTTTGTTCCATATGATCATTTCCTCATTTAATTTTTAAGCCGCGGATTATACCTAAAAAAATAAAAAAAGGCAAGTAGTTTGAAAAATACTACTTGCCTTTTGTAAATATTTAATTTATTTATTATTAGTCTTCTACTACAGGTTGCCCGTCAACTGCACCTTCAGTTGTTGGATTATCCCATACAATACAACCCTCAGTAGGACATGCATCTGCACATGCTGGTGCATCATTGTCTCCAACACACTCTGTACATGTTTCTGCATTTACATAATAAATATCTTCACCTGTTGGGTTTTCATCATTATCAACGATTGACTCAGTTGGACATTCATCTAAACATGCGTCACAGTTGATACAAATATCAGTAATCTTTACTGCCATTTTGACTCCTTGTAAAATTTAATAAACTTTAGCACATTAAAAATTAATTAAACTTTAAATTCTATGATTATAAGTTAAGTTAATATTTATCTTTATCAAAAATTAACATTTTTAGTATTATTAAAGTTTACACTACTCTATTATTGGATAATTTTTTTCCAAAAATAAAACATATCTTAAATTTTAAAACTTAATATTAAATGGTCTTTTTTATTTAAAAATTTTATACTATAATTGCATTTACAAAATTAATTTTAATAAAAGGAAATTACATGTTAGTAACAAAAAAAGCTCCAGATTTTACAGCAACAGCTGTACTTGCAGATGGTCAAATCGTTGAAGATTTTAATTTATATGATAATATTGGTGAAAAAGGTGCGGTATTATTTTTCTATCCACTAGACTTTACTTTCGTTTGTCCATCAGAAATCATTGCATTCTCAAAAAGAATTGAAGAGTTTGAATCAAGAGGAATTTCTGTAATTGGTTGTTCAGTAGATTCTCAATTCTCTCACTTTGCGTGGAGAGAAACTGCAGTTGAAAATGGTGGAATTGGAAGAGTTAAATTCCCATTAGTTGCAGACCTTTCTAAACAAATTTCTAGAGACTATGATGTATTATTTGGTGATTCTGTAGCTTTAAGAGGTTCTTTCCTAATTGATAAAGATGGTACAATAAGACATGCAGTAATCAATGATTTACCACTTGGAAGAAATATTGATGAAATGATTAGAATGGTAGATACTATGTTATTTACTAATGAGCATGGTGAAGTTTGTCCTGCAGGATGGAACAAAGGTGATGAAGGTATGAAAGATACAACTGAAGGTGTAGCTGAATACTTAAGCAAACATGAGGGTGATTTATAATAATTACTTATTATTAAACAATATAAAGGTGTCTATTTTTTAGGCACCTTTTTTATTCTCTATTCATTTTATTGACAAATTTAAAAATAAAGACTAAAATTACACCACTTAAAAAATACTAAACGAAACTACAAAATTTAAACCACAATTAGTATATAAAATCTATAAAGGCAAAACAATCTTATGGAAGAGTCAAAAACTCAAACTAAAAAAACTACAAGAGCCTCTAACGGCAATGGGAAAAAAACTAGAACTCATGTACCTGTAGAAGGTTATAAAATTGAACAATTAAGACAATTACCACTTGAAGAACTTTTAAAAATAGCGAAAGATTTGGAAGTTGAAAATCCACAAGAGCTAAAAAGACAAGACTTAATGTTTAATATCTTAAAGTCACAAATTGACCAAGGCGGATTTATTCTTTTCACTGGAATATTAGAGATAAAAGATGGTGGATTTGGTTTCTTAAGAGCAATAGATGGAAACTTTTCTGATACTTCAAATGATTCTTATGTATCTGCAACACAAATTAGAAAGTTCGCTTTAAGAACTGGGGATATTGTTACTGGACAAGTAAGACCACCAAATAAAGATAGTGAAAAATATAATGCTTTACTTAAAATTGAAGCTATTAATTATCTACCTATAAATGAATCAAAAAACAGACCTCTATTTGACAACTTAACACCTCTTTATTCAACTGAAAGATTCTCATTTGAATATGATCAAACTAGAATGACAGGTAGAATGTTAGATCTATTTGCTCCAATGGGTAAAGGACAAAGGGGTTTAATAGTGGCACCTCCAAAAACAGGTAAAACTGAACTTTTAAAAGAGTTAGCTCATGGTATTACTAGAAATCATCCTGAAACACATTTAATGGTTTTATTAATTGATGAAAGACCTGAAGAGGTTACAGATATGCAAAGAAGTGTTAAGGGTGAAGTTTATTCATCTACATTTGACCTTCCTGCACATAACCATGTTAGAGTTGCAGAGATTGTTATTGAAAAAGCAAAAAGACTTGTTGAGATGAAAAAAGATGTAGTAATTTTACTTGATTCAATAACAAGATTAGCTAGAGCATATAATACAGTAACACCAAGTTCTGGAAAAGTACTTTCAGGTGGGGTTGATGCAAATGCATTACACAAGCCAAAAAGATTTTTTGGTGCTGCAAGAAATATAGAAGAGGGTGGTTCTTTAACTATTATCTCAACTGCACTTATAGAAACTGGTTCAAAAATGGATGAAGTTATTTTTGAAGAGTTTAAAGGTACAGGTAACTCAGAAGTTGTATTATCTAGAAATGCAGCAAATAGAAGAGTTTATCCTGCACTTGATATTATTAAATCTGGTACTAGAAAAGAGGAATTATTACTTACTCCTGAAATATTACAAAAAACTTGGATACTTAGAAATGCAATTGGTTCAATGGATGAAGTTGAAGCACTTAAATTTTTATATTCAAAAATGCAAAAGACAAAAAACAACGAAGAGTTTTTTGCAGGAATGAATGAGTAAAAAAGTTATTCTTTTTTACTCATTATTAAAATTAATCTCTTACAAAAGCACTTACTATTCCACTTACAATCGTAAAAGCAATAAGACCACATACAACAAAAATAGCTATTTCTGTAATAAACATGACATATCCTTATAATAATTTGTTTAGCATATAAAGTATAAGAAACTATTTCTAAATCTATTTTTAAGTAAATTAGTTAATTAATTGCCCATTTAAGATAAATTGTATATTTTTAATACTAATGATTAAGCTTGTTTTATTAAGTTTTTTATATTATAGGTTTAAATATTGTGACTTATGTCATTATTTATATGATATTTAAAAGGAAGCCTGTGCTAAAAACAATTTCAAGTATTTTTTTTATAACTATATTGTCATTGTTTTTTATATCTTGTACTGATAATCAAAAAAATAAGAAATTTGAATTAGAAAAAAATGTTATTAAGGTTGGTGCAACACCCATACCACATGGGGAGATTTTAGAGTTTATTCGACCCTTGTTAAAAGAAAAAGGTTATGATTTAGAGATTAAAAATGTAACAGATTATGTTACTGCTAATATTGCTGTAGATGAAGGTGAATTAGATGCAAACTTCTTTCAGCATGCTCCATATCTATATGAGTTTAATAAAAATAGAAAAACACATTTAGTAAAAACAGTAAGTGTTCATTTAGAACCAATGGGACTTTATTCAAGAAAAATTCATAATATCAAAAATTTAGAAAATGAATCTATAATTGCAATACCTAATGATACTACAAATAAAAGTAGAGCTTTAGATTTACTTGAAAGTATAGGATTATTAACTTTTAAAACTGTTTCTTTTAAAACTGTTTTAGATATAGAAAAAAATCCTAAAAATTTATTTATAAAAGAGCTTGATGCCGCACAACTACCAAGAATATTAAGTGAGATTGATGCAGCTGTTATAAATACAAATTATGCCTTATCTGCAAATTTGAATCCTTTAAAGGATGCAATTGCAATTGAATCAAAAGATTCTAAGTATGCAAATATAATTGCAGTAAAAAGGGGTAATGAAAAAAAGGATTATATAAAAGTATTAAATAATTTATTAAATTCTAAAGAGGTTAAAGAGTTTATTCGAAATAAATATAAAGGCTCAATAGTAGAGGCTTTTTAATTATACATATATTTTATACAATTGTATAACTACTTAACATTTTTTTTATAAAACTTTTAATACTATTCGCGTCTAATAAGGATATTTTATGATTAGTATTAAAAATCTGAATAAGTATTATGGAGATGTAAAAGTATTAAATGACATCTCTATTAGTATTAAAGCAGGTGAAATTTTTGCAATAGTTGGACATAGTGGTGCAGGTAAATCGACACTTCTTAGATGTATAAATGGTCTTGAGGACTATAGTACGGGTTCTTTATTGGTTGATAATAAAGAGATTAAAGATTTAAATAAAGAGCAATTGCGAAGTTTTAGAAAAAAAATCGGAATGATTTTTCAACATTTTTCATTGGTTCAAAGAAAAACTGTATATGAGAATGTTGCTTTACCAATGCAACTTTGGGGTTACACTAAAGAGAATATTAATAAAAAAGTAATTGAACTTTTAACACTTGTTGGATTAGAAAATAAAGCAGATTCTTATCCTAGTCAATTAAGTGGTGGACAAAAACAGCGTGTTGCTATTGCAAGAGCTTTGACTTTAGAGCCTGAGGTTTTGCTTTCAGATGAAGCAACATCAGCCCTTGACCCAAATACAACAACTTCAATTTTAAATCTTTTAAAAGAGATTAATGAAAAATTGAATATTACAATTATTTTGGTTACTCATGAGATGGAAGTTGTAAAACAAATTGCACAAAAAGCACTTTTGTTAGAGCATGGTAACATTATAGGTTTTGATGACACTGAAGAGTTGTTTTTAAAACCAGATGAAAAAATGAAAGAGTTTTTAGGTGAAGTTGAAGTTGTGCCAAATGATGGTGTAAATATTAAACTATATTTTCCAAAAGACAACGCTTATCAATCTTTTATAACTACTATGGCAAGAAAACTTGATATGGATTTTAATATAGTATGGGGAAAACTTGAAGAGGTTAATACTCATATTGTAGGAAATATGGTAATTAATATAAAAGATGATGAAAAACACAGAGTTCTTGAATATATAAAACAACACGATATTGTTTGGGAAATATTATAATGATTAATATTTTATTACCTGCTTTGGGGGAAACAGTTTATATGTCTTTTGTATCTACATTTTTTGCAGTTGTAATTGGATTTTTTTTAGCAATTATTTTGATATTAACTTCAAAAGGTGGTTTAAGAGAAAACTTAAAAATCTACTCTGTATTAGATGTAATTATAAATACTTTAAGGTCTTTCCCTTTTATTATTCTTATGATTGTACTTTTTCCTCTTACAAAGTTTTTAATTGGGAAAAGTATTGGTACAACAGCAGCAATTATTCCACTTACAATTGGAGCTGCTCCTTTTATTGCAAGACTTATAGAAAGTGCTTTAAAAGAGGTTGATTCAGGGGTGATTGAAGCAGCAAAATCGTTTGGAGCAAGTGATTGGCAAATTATCTTTAAAGTGATGTTAGTTGAAGCATTGCCAAGTATTGTTTCAGCAATTACTCTAACACTTATTACTGTAATAGGTTTTTCTGCTATGGCAGGTGCTGTTGGTGGTGGAGGTTTAGGTGATGTAGCTATTAAATATGGGTACTACAGATTTCAAACTGATACTATGTTATATACAGTTGTTATTCTTATTGCACTTGTACAAGTTTGTCAAAGTGCAGGGGATTATATTTACAAGATTACAAAAAAATAAAGGAGATTTATGTTTAAAAATATTTTAAAATTTACAGTTGCAGCTGGACTTGCATTAGGTTTAACTGCTTGTACTAGTGACGAGAAAAAAGAGGATACAACTGCAAAAGTTGAGCCTAAAAAAACAGTTATTAAAGTTGGAGCAACACCAGTTCCACACGCAGAGATTTTAGAAGTTATAAAACCACTTTTAAAAGAAAAAGGTTATGATTTAGAGATTGTTGAATTTACAGATTATGTAACTCCAAATATTGCAGTTGATGAGGGTGAATTAGATGCAAACTTCTTTCAACACACTCCATATTTAACTGAATTTAATGCAAATAAAAATACTGATTTAGTTAAAACTGTTGGTGTTCATTTAGAGCCAATGGGATTATATTCTAAAAAAATTACTTCATTAGATGAGTTAGAAGATGGTGCAACAATTGCAGTTCCAAATGATCCCACAAATGAGAGTAGAGCATTAGATATTTTAGTAAAACAAGGTCTTTTAAAGTTCAAAGATGTAGCACTTAAAACTGCACTTGATGTAACTGAAAATCCAAAAAATATTCAATTAAGAGAGCTTGATGCTCCACAATTACCAAGAGTTTTAGATGAAGTTGATGCAGCAATAATTAATACTAACTATGCTTTAGCAGCTGATTTAAATCCTACAAAAGATGCAATTGTAATTGAATCAAAAGATTCACCTTATGTAAATATTGTTGCAGTAAAAAAAGGTAATGAAAATAAAGATTATATCAAAGCTTTAGATGCAGCTTTAAATTCTGAAGAAGTAAAACAATTTATTAAAGAAAAATACAAAGGTTCTATAGTAGAAGCTTTCTAATTTTTTACTCTACTCAATTTAGGATTGAGTAGAGTATTTCTAACTAATCCTCTTTTACAAAAAAAGTAATAAACCAAGAAGCCAAAGTAAAAAGTGTCAACCCAGCAACTACAAACATCATAATTTCAGTAATATACATAACTAACTCCTACATATCTATAAATGAATACTCATTCAGAATTCTAATAAAAAAATATTAAAAATATTCTTAAGTAAATATTCAGCTATATGCTTTTGAACACTTTTTTATACTGTTCAAGCCTAAAATCAAAGGTAGTATAATTGGGATTTATTTTCTTTTTTTCTTTAAATATTTTTGTAGAGCCAATATATCTATTAGCTGCATTTGAAGGTGAGGTTAGACTAAAGGTTTGAAAAATTCTATTGTCATAGATAAACTGGTGTTTTTTTGGAGTTTGCTCATCAATCTGTTTTAATAAGATATTTTTTTCTTTTAATACTTTTCTAAAGAAATATTCTGGTGAGTTTTTAGATAAACTACCTGTGAAAATTATAGTATTTATGTTCTTGTATTTTTTAATAAATCCAAGTATATCTCTTAAGTTTATATTTTGCATCCCTAAATCACTTGCATCTATTTTTTCTCGTTTGCAAGATTCAACAATATCACAAATTCCTATTCTTTTCTTAAGCAAAAAATCTTTTCTCATTTGTACTGCATTATCTGAGTTATCATATAAAAAGTTTTCTTCAAATATCTCTTCAAAAGCTTTCCATAGTAGATTATCTTTTGAACCATAACAAAATAGTACATCTTCTTTTTTATAATCTTTTGTACAAAATCTAGGAGGAGGTAGTGTACCAACTATAATTGCTTTTGTATCTTCATGTAAAAAAGGTTTGAAGGGATGGTAATGAAAAAACAAAAAAATCCTTTTTTTTAATAATTCAATTTTAACATATTAGTTATAACTTTTTAGATATAATCTTTCCAATTAAAATAAAGGTTTTTATTGAAAGTTGGAGTTTTTGATTCTGGTCTTGGTGGATTAACTATAGTGCAAGCAATTACTAAATCTTTTAAAGGTGCAGAGATTTATTATGTTGCTGATACTTTATTTGCACCTTATGGTGAAAAAACAAAAGATGAAATTTTAGATAGAAGTATCAAAATTACAAAACATCTTTTACAAACTCATAATATAGATGTACTTATAGTAGCTTGTAATACAGCTACTTCAGCTGCTATAACTGAATTAAGAGAGATGTTTTCTAATCTAATTGTAATAGGTACAGAACCTGGATTAAAACCTGCTATTTTAAAAACGCAAAGTAATAATATAGCAGTATTAGCAACACCTGCAACGTTAGATGGTCAAAAATATAAACAATTACTTTCTAGTTTATCAAATGAACATGAAGTAAATATTCATGAAGTTGCTTGTGCTGGTTTAGTAGAGCAAATAGAAAATGGAAATGTAGCCCACCCAGATACACACAAGATGTTGAGCTCTTGGTTAACTCCTATGAAAGAAAAAGAGGTTGATACTATTGTTTTAGGCTGTACTCATTATCCTTTGATATCTGATATTATAAAAGATATAATGGGTGCAAAGATTGAGTTAATTGAAACAGGACAAGCAATTGCTAGAAGACTTGATGATTTATGTTCAAAAAAAGGTCATATAGATAAAAGTGAATTGAAAATTGAAGTATTTTATACAGGTGAGATTAAAAAAGAGATGATAAATATGATTTTAAATAATTGGTATGATAGTGGCAAGATAGTTATAAAGGATGAAAATGAGTGAAAATCAGATTGAAAAAAAAGTTTTAGCTCTTAAATATAGACCAAGAAGATTTGAAGATTTAGTTGGACAAACTACAATCTCTCAAACATTGTCTTTGGCGTTGGATTCAAATAGGTTATCCCATGCATACCTTTTTTCAGGACTTAGAGGTTCAGGGAAAACAAGTACAGCAAGAATTATGGCAAAAGCTTTATTATGTTCTAATGGTCCTACCTCAAAACCTTGTGAAGTTTGTGAAAACTGTAAAAGTGCAAATACAAACAGACACTTAGATATTATAGAAATGGATGCTGCTTCAAACAGAGGTATTGATGATATTAAAGATTTGATTGAACACACAAAATACAAACCAAGTTCTGCTAGATTTAAAGTGTTTATAATCGATGAGGTTCATATGCTTACAACTCAAGCATTTAATGCACTTCTTAAAACTTTAGAAGAACCTCCAGGGTTTGTTAAGTTTATCCTTGCAACAACTGACCCTTTAAAACTTCCTGCAACTATTCTTAGTAGAACACAACATTTTAGATTTAATAAAATTGCACCAAATGATGTATTACATCATCTTTCTCATATATTAAATGAAGAGAATATAGATTTTGAAACTTCTGCTTTAGAGATTTTAACAAGAAGTGGGCAAGGAAGTTTACGGGATACTTTAACTTTACTTGACCAAGCTATAATCTTCTCAAAAGGAAAAGTTACAACTACAGCTGTTGTAGATATGTTAGGTTTAATTGAACCAAAAGTCATGGATAAGCTTTTTGATATTATTCTTAAAAAAGGTGAAATTACAGAGATAGTAAAAGAGTTAGAAAACTACGAGATTTCACAAGTGTGTGATGAGATGACAATCTATTTAAAACAAAAAATGTTAGAAAAAGATGCAAAATTTGATTTACTTTTATTTGATAGGTTTTTTAGAATATTAAGTGATGCTAAACATCTTTTAGCAATAAATTCAGATGGTGGATTTGTACTTATATTAACTTTATCAAAAATGATAGAAGCAACAAATTTAAAAACTATAGATGAGATTATAAGTCAAGTTGAACAAGTAGAGGTTAAACCAATGGTTAAAGAAGCTATCTCTACAGAAAAAGTTATTGAACATTCGCATAATGATATAAATCACGTATATGATGATGAAAATGTTACACTTGATAAACAGTTTTTTGAAAATAAAAAAAATATGGATAATCAAGAGCAAGAAGAAGTTATTTTAACAGAAAATGAAACAACAGTTTCAATTGATACAGTTAATGCTATTCCAACAGTTGAACCTATAGAAGAGATTGAAATAAAAGAGGAACAAGTTATTAATGATTTTGCTACACCTTTTGATGAAGACTTTGATATTGAGCTTACATCTGCATCTTTAAATACAAAAATTGAAGAAGAAAAACCACAAGAGATACAAGAAGTTCAAACACCAACACCCGAAATAGAAGTGCTAGATTCAAAGACTCAAGCACAAACACCAGAAGTTGAGCCTGAATCTCAAGAGATAAGTGAAGAAGATGATGGAATAGAAGATGTTGTTTATGAACCAATCCCAGAGATACCTATAGTTGATGAACCTAAAAAATTAGATAAAAATCAGATGTTATATGAAAATCTTATTGAAAAAGTTTATGAAAGGGATGATGAGTTAGGTGAATTATTTGAAAAGAATTTTGTTTATAAAAATTTTGCAGATAAAAAACTTCAAATAAGTTCATATGCCCAAGGGGAAGAGAGAAAATTTCTTTTAAAACATTATGGAGTTTTAAAAATATTTATTTATGATATTTTTGGAAATGATATAGAAATAGAGTTTATTAAAGAAGAAGCTAAACAGGAGAGTGTTGAAAAAAAGGATGAATTCCAAAGTGAACTAAAAAATAGTGAGCCTGAAACTTTGGAAGATAACAACGAATCGGGCTCAATGATTGAAGATATCGAAATTGGCTCAGGTTGTGTAGCTGATATGCAAAAAACTGCAAATCCTACCCCTTCACAAAAAGAGTTACAGTTAAATGATATTTTAAATTCACCTCAAATGAATGCTGCAAAAGAGCTTTTGAGAGTAAAAAAAATTACAGTAAAAACAAAAACTTAATATTTAAGTCTTTAAACATTATAATAATACCCTATTTTGATATGCGAATTAGAAGGATACTTATGAAATTGATTAGTGTTTTTACCCTTAGTGTTTTATTTATTGGAAGTTTATTAGCAAATGATAGTGTTGATAGTAAAGTATTAGATTTTGAAAAAAATAGATTTTCAAAAAATAAAAGAGTAGAGATAAAAGATATTAGTGTAAATCTAAAAAAACAGATGCCACAAGCTGGTTGGTTTGGATATATTATAGATTTAGATGTTGATTTTGCAGGAAAAAATGTAAAAGCAAAAGATGTAGTGTTCTCAAATGGAGAATTAATAGCACCTGAATTATTTGATATTAAAACAGGTTTAGCTTTAAAAGACTTGATGACACCTAAACTTACAAAAGAGTATTATAAAGATAAAAATTTAATTGCAGGAAATTCTAATGCAAAAGATAAGATTGTAGTATTCTCAGATCCTTTATGCCCTTTTTGTATGGATTACGTACCTGATGTAATCAATTATGTTAAAAAACATGACAAATCTATAGCTTTATATTATTATCATTTTCCACTTCTTAGAATTCATCCTGCTTCAAATGCTTTAACAAAATTAATGGCATTGGGAAAAACTAAGAATATTGAGGATATTGAATTAAAAGTTTATAACATTGATTGGGATAAATACTTTAATTCTAGAGAAACAAATGCTGAAAAAATCTTAAAAGCATTTAATAGTGAATTTAAAACAAATTTTTCACTAGATGATTTGAATAGTAAAGAGATTACAAACGAAGTTGCTGAAGATATAAAAATGGGTGAAGAGGTTTTAGTTCAAGGGACACCTACTATTTTTATTAATGGTGAACAAGATAAATCAAAATTAAAATATGAAAAATTAGGAAAGTAAGAGATGAAGAAAATAGTAATAGCTACAAGAAGAAGTAAATTAGCACTTTGGCAAAGTGAATATATTAAAGCCCAATTACAGAAGCATTATCCAGATTTAGAGGTTGAATTACAAGAATTCTCTACAAAAGCAGATAAAATTCTTGATGTACCTTTAGCTAAAATTGGAGGAAAAGGACTTTTCACAAAAGAGTTAGAGATTGCATTAGAAAATAAAGAAGCGGATATTGCAGTACACTCTTTAAAAGATGTGCCTGTTGAATTTGAAGAGGGATTTGTTCTTGCTGCACTTACTAAAAGGTTTGATCCAAGAGATGCTTTTTTAAGTGAAAAATATGCAAATATAAGTGAACTTCCACAAGGTGCTGTTATTGGTACAACAAGCTTAAGAAGAAGAATGGAATTAAAACTTTTAAGACCTGATATTGAATTAAAAGATTTAAGAGGTAATATAAATACTAGAATTGCTAAGTTAAAAGCAGGAGAGTATGATGCTATCATATTAGCTGCTACAGGAGTTCAAAAACTTCAGATTGAAGATGAAGTTAAACATTTTTTCCCAATCTCAATAGATGATATGATACCTTCAATGGGTCAAGCAACTTTGGGTATTGAGACTTTAGATAATCCTGAACTAGTTGAGATGTTATCAGTATTACACGACAAAGATGCTTTAATTGAATCAACAATTGAAAGAGATTTTGTAAGAACATTAGAGGGTGGTTGTCAAGTTCCAATTGGTGTAAAAGCTACAATTATTGATGAAAATACAATTGATGTTAGAGCAATTGTTGGAATGCCAGATGGTAGTGAATATATCCAAGAAGATCTAGTGGCAAATATTGATGAATATGAAACTATAGGAAAAACTTTAGCTCAAACTTTTATAGACCAAGGAGCTAAAGAGTTATTAGCTCGTGCTGAAAGTGTTGCTTTTAAATAAAACTTTCAATCAAATTGAACTTGGTATTTTGCTAAGTTCAATTTAACCTTACTGTATCTACACAAATTTTTATAATCTTTTTTATTTTTATTCAAATGCTAGACTTATGTTACGAACTTTAAGTATTATATTAAGTCAAATTAACAATATTTTAAGGAGTAATGATGAGAATTAATGCAAAAGATTGTGTTTTTGTTCAAGTTGATGTACAAGAAAGACTTTTCCCTCATATAGCTGATAATGAAGAATTAGAAAAAAATCTTCTTATTTTGGTAAAGGGTTTAAAACTTCATGAAATACCAATTATAGTAAATGAACAGTATAAAAAAGGTATAGGGGAGACAATCCCAAGTTTAAAAGAACTAACAGATGATTATCCACATTTTGAAAAAACAACATTCTCTTGTTGTGGAAATAATGATAGCTTAGCTGCAATAAAAGCTACAGGTAAAAATATCGTTATTTTAGCAGGAATTGAAACTCATGTTTGTGTATTACAAACAGCACTTGATTTATTATCTGAAGGTTTACAACCAGTTCTTGTTACTGATTGTGTAAATTCAAGAAAAGCAAAAGATAAAGATATTGCTATTCAAAGACTTATTCAAGCAGGAGTAATCCCAACTACTTACGAATCACTACTTTTTGAACTAACTGAAAATGCAAAGCATCCAGTATTTAAAGAGATATCTAAATTAGTAAAATAGAGATTCTATTTTACTAATTAAATCTATAAATAAATTATTAAATTTTTAAATATATCATAAATATTGTATAATATTTTATGAAAAAAATATTATTAGTTACTTTTCTTTTACTTTTTCCTAGCTTTCTCTTATCTTATAACGAGAAAGTTTACAAAGTAGTAATAAGAAAAGATTGGAAACCTTATTATTTTATAAACAAGAATGGTAAGCCTGATGGGTTTGCAATTGAACTATTTGAGAAAGTGGCAAAAAAAGCTAAAATAAAATATAAATATATAATTATTGATGATTTAAAAGAAATAATGAGTTTCTTCAAAGATGAAAAAGTAGATATATTACCAAGTATAGGAATAAGTTCAAATAGAAAAGATTTATTTCTATTTACTCAGCCTACAGATAGTTTTTTAGTAAATATCTATAAAAACAAATCTTCTAAAAATATTTCTGATTTAAAAGATATAAAAGGGAAAAGTATTGGTTTAGTTGTTGATAATATTTGTGGGCAATTGATTGATAAAAATTTATATAATAGATATTTTTATCATAATTATAATGATTTAATTACTGCTTTGAATAATGGTCAAATAGATGCTTTTTGTTATCCAAAACCCTTGATAGAAAGAAAATTAGATTTAAATGAAAATATTGTATCTTTAAATAAGTCATTAAAAGAGATAAAAAGAGCAATAGGAATTTCAAAACAAAATTTTCACCTTTTGCCTATATTTAATGATGCTTTAACCGAATTAAAATTAACTGGTGAATTAGATAATCTGACTGAAAAATGGTTTGATAAACACAATTATATAGAGTTGACAAAAAATGAAACAATTTTTTTAATACTTAGTTTTATAGGTATTAGTTTTACAATTTTAGTAGTTATATTTTATATATTAAGTAAAAAAAGATGGTTAGTAACTAAAGATATGTTAGAAGAAGAGATTAGAAAAAAAACTAATGCACTTATGATTCAAAATAAAAGATTAAAAAATATCCATAGAAAATTGAAAGAACAATCAAATATAGATCCTTTAACAAAAGTATACAATAGAAAATTTTATAATGAAAAAATTAAAGAGTTATTATCTTTATATAATAGATATGAAAATACTTTTACATATTTGATGTTTGATATTGATGATTTTAAAAAGATAAATGATATTTATGGTCATATAATTGGTGATGAAGTATTAATTAAGTTATCTAATATAGTAAGTGAAAAGATTAGAATAAACGATTATTTTTTTAGAATTGGTGGTGAAGAATTTGTTATTTTATTGTCCGATACTAGCTTGGAAGAGAGTAAAACTGTAGCTTGTAAAATAAAAGATTCTATTTCAGAAGAGATAAAAATTTTAGACTCTTTAAAAGTTACAATTAGTGTTGGTTTAACTGAAGTAAAAAAAGATGATGTAGAAGAGAGTATTTATAAAAGAGCAGATAAAAATATGTATAAAGCTAAAAATAGTGGGAAAAATAGGGTTATATGTGAAGATGATAGTTTATAACTATCATCTCTAACTTTTTATTCTAATTAATGTTTTTCCATATCTGATAGTCCAAATAATAAACATAACTATCCAAAGTGTTGAACTTAAGTGTAAAAAGATAGTAAAAATATCTAAATGGGCAATAAAACTTATAGAAACTATAACTCTTGAGATTAAAACTATCTGTGTTAAAAAAAACAACGATATAGTAATCTTATCCGCAACCATTGCTTGTGGTGGTACAGCATGTCCCATAACAACTCTACTTCCAAATCCAATTAGCAAGGTTGTAACAAACCCAATTGCAAATATATGAAATGAAAGTTTGAAACTGTAGGCTGTAACAATAGATTCAATAAATAAAGAGATATAAGCAATCTCAAACCAAATTAAACTCACAACTAATACACTGATTAAAGGTGGTGTTTTTTTTAAAAGATTTAATTTATATATTACAAAACCAAAGAATAAAAGAGAGGTAAATGATATGATTTTAAGAATAAAATCAAATTGAAATTGCATTGATATTCCAGTTATACTTAATAATATAAAAGAGATAGGTCTAATATATTCAGGTCTTTGCCAAGGAGTGATTTTTGTATATGCAAAATAAAATGCTGGAATCATTCTAAGAGCGATAATAAATACCATTGATAAAAGATAAGTAAAAAATATTAAAGTTGATAAATTGTAGAAAGTAATAGCTTCAATAAACAACAAAGATGCCCCAATAAATAGTATAAGGTTTATATATTTACTATCTGTTTTAACAAGGGCTTTCCCCTCTTTTATGCTATTGTGAAAAAGTTTCACAAAATAAAACATTACTAGAGAAACTAAAATTTTACCAATTACTATACTTAAAAATAAACTACAGAATATACCTACTTGATATATAATCCATGCTTGTAAATATTTATCTCTTTTTATGACTATAGATGAGTTGTATTTTGGCATTACTGTTATTAAAAAGCCCAAAAATGCATTTGTAAACAATCCATAGTTTAGTCCAAAACCATGAATAAGTGCAAAATCTAAATTTATTTTTCCTAAAAGTGAGAATAGAGTTAATACCATAATAAATATTGCAAAAAATATAGCTGAAGTAAAAAAAAGTTGATGTGGTTGAGAAGTGAATCTTTCCCACCATGTTTGTTTTGAAGTGTTGTCTTGAATAGATGTTGAAAACTGCATATGTCATCCTGATTTTTTTAGAAGTATGACATACTTGATAACTATTATCATTGATTTAAGTCAATAAAAAAGGGGAAGAGTTTTTCTCTTCCCCTTTTTTCTAATAATAGTTATAATAGTTATATTTTAATTTAGTCCATAGTTCCAGCTGGAACATGTACATTTCCATCCATAATAATTCTTGCACTTCTACTCATGCTAGCTTTTTCAACAATATATTTATCACCATTTTTAGATAAAGTTGCTCCAACTTTAATAGCTCCACTTGGATGACCAAAAGTAACAGAATCTTTTTCACCACCACCAGCAGCAATATTTACTAAAGTTCCAGGAATACAAGCTGCAACTCCAATAGCAACTGAAGCTGTACCCATCATAGCATGATGTAATTGTTGCATAGATAATGCTCTTACATGTAAATCCATCTCTGACGCTTTTACCTCTTTACCAGATGATGTAGTAAAATCTTGAGCAGGAGATACAAATGCGATTTTTGGAGTATGTTGTTGTGTTATTGCATCGGAAGCATCCTTCATAACACCCATTTTAAGAGCTCCTGCAATTCTTATTTTTTCAAATCTTTCTAATGCAGCTGTATCAGAATTTATATCACCTTGAAGTTCAGTACCTTTGTATCCAATCTCATCTGCATTTACAAATACAGTTGGAATACCAGCAGTAATCATAGTAGCTTTAAAAGTACCAACACCTTCAACTTCTAAGTCATCTACTAAATTACCAGTTGGAAATAACTCTTCTGATGGATCAACTGGCTCAACAAATTCTAATACAATCTCTTCAGCAGGAAAGGCAACACCATCAATTTCATAATCACCCATCTCTTTAACCATTCCATCTTCCATAGTTACATAACATAGAATAGTTTTTTTAATATTTGCTTGCCAAATTCTTACACAACAAACCCCATTTTCAGGAACATTATCAACTAAACCTTCTTTGATTGCAAAAGGACCAACTGCTGAAGATAGGTTTCCACAGTTTCCACTCATATCAACAAAGTCTTTATCAATTGCAACTTGGCAGAAATAGTAATCTACATCGTGACCTTCAACCTCAGATTTCCCAACTAGGATAGCTTTTGAAGTAGATGAAGTAGCTCCACCCATACCATCGATTTGTTTTTTATATAAATCTGGAGATCCTACGATTCTTTGAAGTAATCTATCTCTTTTTTTTGGATCTTGTTTTGCTTCTTCAGGTAAATCAGCTATATTAAAAAATGTTCCTTTAGAAGTACCACCTCTCATATATGTAGCTTTTACTTTAAATTGTGGTTTATAACCCATATTTATTCCTTAAAAAATGTTCCATTTTTGAAGGGACCTTTAGTGTTTGTCTTCTTTTTATCGATGGGAATAAATCCTATCTAAAAGAAGCAAAATTCTAAAGAGGCTAACGAGTTAGCCTTATGTCTCTCAAGTCTGAATGGTTATTAAAAAAGTTTATTTAACTTCTTTAAAAAACATTCTAGGGCTTAAAGCCCTAAAATTAAAGATATTATTAACCTTCAGCCACAACATCTTTAGCGAATTTTTGTAAAATACCACCGTTTTTATAAACTTCAACTTCAGCAGAAGTATCAAGTCTACATAAAACTGGGAATTTAACAACTTCACCATTTTCTCTAGTCATTACTACAGTTAAATCACATCTTGGAGTGATTTCACCTTCTATATCAAAAGTTTCAGTACCATTGATATTGTAAGTAAATCTAGTATCACCCTCTTTGAATTGTAATGGTAATACACCCATACCAACAAGGTTAGTTCTATGGATTCTTTCAATAGATTCAGCAATAAGTACTTCAACACCAGCAAGTCTAACACCTTTTGCAGCCCAGTCTCTTGATGACCCTTGACCATAGTTAGTACCAGCAATGATAATAAGTGGTTGCTTTCTATTGTTATACTCTTCAATAGCTTCCCACATTCTTGATTCTTTACCTTCTGGCATAATTTTAGTTAAAGAACCTTGTTTAACATCTCCATTTTCATCTTTAACCATTTCGTTAAATAGTTTTGGATTTGCTAAAGTTGCCCTTGAAGCTGTATTGTGATCCCCTCTATGTGTTGCATAAGAGTTTAAATCTTCTATTGGAAGACCTTTTGAGATACAATATTCACCAGAAGCAGACTCAGGTAAAATTGCATTTGACGGAGATAAGTGATCTGTTGTGATATTATCTGGGAATACACCAAGTGGTCTTAAACCTTTTAGTGCTGGCATTTGCATATATTCATCTTCCCAATACGGTGGTTTTTGAATATATGTAGAGTTTGGATTCCATTTATAAAATGGCTCAGCTTTAACTGCTGTTAATCCATCTCTATTGAACATTGGCTCATAGATAGCATTATACATCTCTGGTTTGATGTAGTTTTTCTCAATCTCATCAATTTCTTCATCCGATGGCCATAAATCAGCTAATTTGATATCATTTCCATCTTTATCTTTTCCTAAAGAGTCATTTTCAATATCAAATCTAACAGTTCCTGCTAGGGCATATGCAACAACAAGTGCTGGAGATGCTAAGAATGCCTCTTTTACATATGGATGGATTCTACCATCAAAGTTTCTATTTCCTGAAAGAACAGCTGTTGAGTAGATATCTCTATCAATAACCTCTTGTTGGATTTTTGGATCAAGTGCTCCAGACATACCATTACAAGTAGTACAAGCAAAACCAACTACACCAAATCCTAGTTTTTCCATTTCTGGTAATAATCCTGATTCTTTTAAGTAAACTTCTATCACTTTAGACCCAGGTGCTAAAGATGATTTAACCCATGGTTTTCTTTGCAATCCTAATTCATTTGCTTTTTTAGCAAGTAAACCAGCCGCGATTACGTTTCTTGGGTTTGAAGTGTTTGTACATGAAGTAATAGCAGCAATTAAAATACCACCATCTGGAATAAAGTCTCCCTCTTGAGTCCACTCTTTTACAATACCTTCTTCTCTAAGTGTTGAAGTTGGAACTAATTTATGTGGTTTAGAAGGACCTGCTAAAGATCTTGTAACAGATGATAAATCAAATTTTAAAGTTCTAGCATATGTAGCTTTGTCAAATTGATCTGCCCATAAACCATTTGCTTTAGCGTAAGCTTCTACAAGTTCAACTTGCTTTTGCTCTCTACCTGTTACTTTTAAGTATTTGATTGTTTGTTCATCAATGGCAAACATACCAGCACTTGCTCCATATTCAGGAGTCATATTTGCAATAGTAGCTCTATCACCTAAGTTAAGGTATTTGATACCTGATCCAAAGAACTCTAAGTATGCAGAGATAACATTGTTTTCTCTTAGGAAAGATGTAATTGATAGTGCAATATCCGTTGCAGTGATTCCAGGAGCTCTATCTCCCACTATCTCTACACCAACGATTTCAGGAACTCTCATATAAGATGGATTTCCAAGCATTACATTTTCAGCTTCTAATCCACCAACACCAACAGCAATAACACCAAGTGCATCAACATGTGGAGTATGAGAATCTGTACCAACTAGTGTATCAGGACTAGCAATTCCATCATTTAAATGTACTACTGGAGACATTTTCTCTAGGTTAATTTGGTGCATAATACCATTACCTGGAGGGATAACATCTACGTTGTTAAATGCTTCTTTTGTCCAGTTAATAAAGTGGAATCTATCTGCATTTCTTCTATCTTCAATATCTCTATTTTTTTGGAATGCATCTGGATCATATCCACCACATTCAACTGCTAATGAGTGGTCAACGATTAATTGAGTTGGAACAACTGGATTAACTTTATCAGGGTTCCCACCTTTTGAAGCTACTGCTTCTCTAAGACCAGCTAGGTCAACAAATGCAGTTAGACCTAAGATATCATGACAGATAACTCTACTTGGGTACCAAGGGAAATCTTTATCTGTTCTTTTTTCAATTAATTGAATAAGTGAATCTTTTAAGTCCTCACTTGGACATTTTCTAATTAAGTTCTCTGCTAAAACTCTTGAAGTATAGTTAAGTTTTTCGAATGAACCAGGAGTAATATCTTCTACCGCTGATTTAACATCATAATACTTAACACCATCTATACCATCAAGGTCTTTAAGATATTTTTCGTTTGTCATTATTGTATCCCATATTATCGAATTATTTGATTTATTTTTTGCTATGGCTCTGAAGCTTTTAGCACTAACACCTTTTTCAGCTACCCCACTTTTGAGGCAATTGAAAAGTGTATTGTTTTTAAGTATGTGAAAGAGAAAGAGTTAAACTCTTATCTCTCTTCCATAGGAACGAAATCTCTTGGCTCAACACCAGTATATTCAGAACCTGGTCTGATAATTCTATTATTTGCTCTTTGTTCAAATGCGTGAGCAGCCCATCCAGCAGCTCTTGACATGATGAATAATGGAGTATAATATAATCTTTCAATTTGCATATAGTGATAGATAAGACCACCGAAGAAATCGATATTATCAGGTAAACCTTTATCTGCTTTTACTTTATCTCTTACTGCTGCTGCAATATCATAAAGTTTTGGATCACTTGTTGGAAGCTCTTTAAGTTCTGCTGCTAATTGGTGTCCAATTGGAGATCTTGGGTCAACATTTCTATAAACTCTATGTCCAAATCCCATGATTTTTTCTTTTTTTGCAAATAATTCATCTACAGATTTTAGTGCATCATCAACATCACTAAATCCAAGTACAAATTTAATTGCAACTTCATTTGCTCCACCATGTAATGGACCTTTTAATGTACCAATACCAGTAGTCATACAAGAATAAATATCTGACAATGTAGAAGCTGTGATTCTGTTTGCAAATGTTGATGCATTAAACTCATGCTCAGCATATAAAGTTAACATAGCATCCATTGCTCTTACTTCAACATCAAGTGGTTTTTTCTCTTTTAGTCTTTCTAAAATATATCCAGCAATTGTTGGTTCATCAGATTTTAATTCAATCTCTTTACCATTTACATGCCAGTGATGCCAATATACTAAAAATGATGGAAATGCTCCAAGAAGTCTTAATATTTTGTCCATTTGGTCAGAAAAATCTGTTTGCTCAGGTTCAACACAACCTAATGCTGATGTTGCAGTCTTCATTACATCCATTGGATGAGATGAAGCTGGTAATGCTTTTAAAACATCTTTTACATTTTGAGGTAAATCTCTACCTGCAACAATTTTTGCTGTAAACTCTTCTAATTGAGCTTTGTTTGGTAGTTCTCCCTCTAATAAAAGGTATGCAACCTCTTCAAAATCACATTTTAATGCTAAGTCTGCAATATCATAACCTCTATAGTTAAGACCGTTTCCTAAACCACATGTACAAATTGCTGATTCTCCAGCTATAACACCTGCTAATCCACTCATATTTTCTCCTTTTGTAAATTTTCCCTAGTTTTTACTTTTTTTCTTTTATAAATTATAGTTTGTGTTGGTTAAACTATTTTGCTTTTCCCTTAGAAAATAGTTCATCCATTTTTTGCTCATAATCATGGTACCCTAACATATCGTATAGTTCCATTCTTGTTTGCATAGTATCAAGAACACCTTCTTGTGTACCTTTGTCTTTTAATTCTTGGTATACATTTAATGCAGCTTTGTTCATTGCTCTAAATGCTGATAATGGGTAAAGAACCATATCAATACCAACTTCTGCCAACTCTTCAGTTGTGAACATTGGAGTTGCTCCAAATTCTGTAATATTTGCTAATACAGGTACTGACATTTTTTCTGTAAATTCTTTATACTCTTTTAATGTATGAATTGCTTCAGCGAAAATTGCATCTGCTCCAGCCTCAACATATGCTAATGCTCTAGAAACTGCTGCTTCTTGTCCTTCTGATGCATGTGCATCTGTTCTTGCAATGATATAAAAATCAGGATCTAATTCCATTTTTGCATCAACTGCAGCTCTAATTCTGTCACACATCTCTTCAGTTGAAACTAATTCTTTGTTTGGTCTGTGTCCACATCTTTTTGCAGCAACTTGGTCTTCAATATGTAATCCAGCAGCTCCAGATCTAATGAACTCTTTAACAGTTCTTGCAACATTAAATGCATGTCCCCAACCTGTATCAGCATCTACGATTAATGGAGTATCACAAATAGAAGTAATTCTTCTAATATCAATACATACATCTTCAATCATTGTCATACCTAAATCTGGTAAACCATATGATGCGTTTGCGATACCTCCACCTGAAAGGTAAATTGCTTTGTGTCCTACTTTTGTAGCTTGTAATGCTTGGTAAGCATTAATAGTACCTACAATTTGTAAAGGTTTTTCTTCTGCAAGTGCTTCTCTAAATTTTTTTCCTGCGCTCATATAAATCCTTCTGTAATTATTTCGTTTTTTATTATACATGAGTTTGAATAAAGTGTGATGTATAGTTTCTGCTTTAGAAAAAGCAACTTTTTTTACTTTCTGTATGTTTTGTACAAAATCTGTTCTTATGTATATTAATGGTACAATTATAAAAATCAAATAAGGTTTATTAAAATGACGTTTAAAAATGGAATAGAAAAATTTATAGAAATCTTTAAAAGATCTAACTTAAGTATATCCAAATTTGCATCTCTAATACAAAAAGATAGAAGAACTGTTACATCGTGGATTGATAATATTTCTGACATAGAACCAAACAATGATGTAAAAAATAAAATTTGCCAAGTTTTTAGATATCCTGATTTTATTTGGGATGATGGTTGTACGGGTGAAGAGTTTATTAAATCAATTACTCAAATACCACAAAAAGAGGTAAGGATTATTGATGAAGATTATACAGGTCGACTAAAATATATTATAGATTTAGAAAAAAATAGAAGATTTGTTATCCAAGCACAATTCCCTGGACCTATGTATAGAGATAGTGCTGTTCAAAGGGTTTATAAAACTAAAACAAATTCGGAAATTGAAGAATTAAAACAAAAAAGAATCGATCAGATGTTGAGATATGATTATGATACAACAGAATGGTACTCAATAAAATCTATATTAAGTTTCTGTTTTGCTTCGATTGGTAACTTTTATACAAAAGAGGAAAAATTAAGAGTTTTAGAACTTATGTATGAACTTTTTAACAATAACTATAATAAAAAACTATTTTTATTTGATTCTTATTCAAGAAAGATATATGGAACAGAAACCACATATATATCTATAAATGTAAAACAAAAAGTATTGTTTTTTAAATCACCAATTGAATCGGTTTTTATTGAGATTAGAAATAAAAGTTTAGTTGAGAGAATGCATAAATATTATTCTTCTCCAATTGAAGCGCCAAGTCATGTAAACTTTTTGGAATCAGTAAAGATATTGAAAATTTTACAAGATGCTTTGAAATATAATAATTCAATTGCACAAGCTTATGAAACTATAAACAGAACAACAGATTATGGGGAACTTTTTTATAACAATCTAAGTATTGATTTACAAAAACAAGTAAGTCAACCAAAGCAAGGTCAGAAAAGAAATTAAAAAAATATTTAATTATTTGTTTTAATATTGTTAAGAGTATAATTGTATAACCAAAAGAAGGAGTCTATAATGAAAACTTTAATTAAAGTTAGTGCACTTTTCAGCACGATTTTATGTTCGTTATTGATTTTTTCAAGTTTAAGTATAGCGCAAGATTTACCACAAAGAGGTCCTATACCTTTTGCTACATATGATGTAAATTCAGATGGATTTGTTTCCCAAGAAGAATTTTATAATTTAAGAGCAAAACGTATTCAACAAAAAGTTGACCAAGGAATGCCTATGAGAAATGTAGGGAATTCTCCTGACTTTGAACTTTTTGATACAAATGGTGATGGAAAGTTAACTGAACTTGAACTAATTAAAGGTCAAAATGCTATGATGCAAAATAGAAAACAAAACAAAGGTAATAAATCTAAAGGTTTTGGTGGCAAAGGCATGATGCAACAACAATAGGCTATGAGGTAATATCCTCGTAGCTTCCTTCTATAATATCAAATTTAATATTTTTAATTTGGAGAATCATGATTAATAAAATTTCATCTTTATTTCCCCTTTGGGCAATACTATTTTCAATCTTTACATATTTAAATCCCGAATTGGTAATTGGCTTTAAAAGTTGGATTATCCCACTTTTGATATTGATAATGTTTTGTATGGGTGTGACTTTAAAAATATCAGATTTTAAAAGGGTGTTAAAAAAACCAAAAATTATAACTTTAACAGTTTTATTACAATTTTCAATTATGCCTTTAGTTGCTTTTGTTATTTCGAAGTTTTTTAATTTGTCTGATGAATTATTAGTAGGAATGGTTTTAGTTGGAGCAGTTTCAGGTGGGACAGCATCAAATGTAATAGCCTATTTAGCTAAAGCTGATGTGGCTTTATCTATAACTATGACTGTAGTTTCAACTTTATTATCTATATTAGTTACTCCATATATTACACTTTTATATGTTGGTCAAACGGTTCCTGTCCCTGCATTAGATATGTTATTTAGCATATTTAAACTAGTATTTATGCCTGTTCTTATAGGTTTAATTATAAATCAAATTTTTGATAAATATATTAAAGAAAAACATGATTTCTTTGCCTTATTATCTATAATCTCTATAGTTTTTATAATAGGTATTATAATAGGGATAAATCAAGAAAAAGTCTCAAGTCTTGCACTATCTTTGATGTTAGCTATTGCACTACATAATATTATAGGTTTATTAGGTGGTTTTTATATAACCAAACTATTAGGTTTTGATAAAAAAGAGTGTAAAACAGTGGCAATAGAAGTTGGTATGCAAAACTCTGGTTTAGCTGTTGTCTTAGCTATGAAATATTTTTCTGCTTTGAGCGCGCTTCCAGGAGCCATATTTAGTATTTGGCATAATATTTCAGGGGCAATTCTTGCAGGTATTTGGTCAAAGCAAGAGGAAAATAAAAGTTAATTTCAATCTATATTAAAGAGATAAATTGAATAACTAACATAGAGATATTAATCACTATTCCTATAATGGGAACATAGATAGGATATGAGATAATATTTTCTGGTGTTTTTCTTTGTATTTTGATTTTAATAAGTGCAATATTCATCAAAGTAAATATTACAAAGATTAAAAAGCTTGTTAGATTTGCCAATGTTAAAATAGGTAGCCAAAGTGTGAAAACAAGTATGCTAACAGAAGCAAATATTGTAGAAAAAATTGGTGTTCTTGTTTTTTCATTGACTTTAGAAAATATACTAGGAATCCATTTATTCATACTCATTCCATAAAATATCCTAGATACCATAATAGTTTGTATCAAAGCTCCATTTATAACTGCAAACATTCCAATAAAACTTAATAATATGGGATCTTTTTGTGTTAGTTTTGCATAAACATCTGCAAGGGGAGAAGTACTATTTGCTAAAGTACTGGGTTCTATTGCTAAAATTGATACTAAAGCAACTAAAATATAAATAGATGTAGCAACAAATAAAGTAATTATTATAGCTTTTGGCATAGTTTTTGTAGGTGTTTTGACCTCTTCAGCGATATTTACCATATCTTCAAAACCTATAAAAGCATAAAAAGCTAAAAAAGCTCCTAAAGATATGCTATACCAAATTGAGATTTCGAAAGGTGGAATTAGTTTAGAAAATTCTATTGTCTCAAAAGGAAGTTTATCTACACCTACAAAGATAATATACAAAAGTCCAAATATCTCAACAATAGTTAGGATTGAAGCAACTTTAACTGAGTGACCAATACCTAATATACAAATAATACAAAGAACAGTCATAACAAGAGTTGAAGTGATATAAGGTGGTAGATTTATAAAATGTGAAATATAACCATTAAATCCATTTAAAATAGTTGCACTAGAGAGTATTCCACTTAGTGAAATAATCAATCCAACAGCTATAGATAAAGTTTTAGAATCAAAAGCTTCTTTTGCATATAGAGCTTCCCCCGCACTATACGGAAAACGAGATGAAAGTTCAGCATAACTCAAGGCTGTAAAAAGTACAACAATACAAGCAATTATAAAAGAAAATGGAATATAAATACCTGAAATACCAGCAATCTTTCCAATGAGTACATAAATACCAGCACCTAATATATTTCCAAGTCCATAAAAAACTAAAAGCGTTAAAGAAACATCTCTTTTAAGATCAAACTTTTTTTGCAACATGTGAACCCCTTAAGGTATATCTATAGTATACCATAGTTTATTAAACATATATTTTTAGTTATACTTTCAATTAAAAATAGCAATCTAGGAGTAGTTTTAATTTTCAAATAACATTACAATTTCCAGATAAAGAGTTTGAAAGAGAGCAGATGGGTAAGACCACAAAAGATGATTATATACAAAGTATATGTAGAGTGATTTTGTACATTGAACAAAATTATAATAATGAGCTAAGCCTTGATGAATTATCAAAAATTGCCAGCTTTTCTAAGTATCATTTTCACCGTATCTTTAAATCAATTGTTGGTGAGAGTATGGGTGAATATATTAGAAGAGTAAGGCTTCAAAGCACAACTTTACAGTTTAAAACAAATCAAAAAATTACTCAAATAGCCATGAATAGTGGATATGAAACAAATGCTTCTTTTTCAAAAGCTTTTAAAAAGCATTTTGGAATAACTCCTAAAGAGTTTGCAAAAAATGCAAAATTAAAAAGAGGAAATAAGATGTTAGAGCCAAAAATAGTAGAGCTTGAGGATATGGATATTTTGTATGTAAGAAGAACAGGTGAGTATCAAAAATGTAGTATAGAAGCATGGGAGACTCTTATAAACTATGTAGGGAAAGAGTACTTTATCAAAGAGGATGTAATGATGTTTGGAATAGGGCATGATAATCCTCGTATTACGCAGACAGATAAACTTAGATATGATGCTTGTGTTTCATGGGTGGATAAAAATATTAAACCAGAGGGTGAGATTCAAAGTAAAATAATCGATGGTGGAAAATATGCCATGTTTTTACACAAAGGTTCTTATACAGAACTAATCAATACTTATGATGGAGTATCTGATTGGATTGTAGAAAGTGGAGCCCAGTTGAGAGATTTGCCTATAGTTGAAAAGTATTTGAATAAAAATCCAATTACTTGTAAGCCAGAGGATTTAAGAACAGAGATTTATATTCCTTTGGTGTAGCAAATTAAAAAAGTTTAACTTTTAAATCCCTTGAAGAGGTAAATCTTCAAGGGATTATTATAATAAATCTAACTCTTCACTGATATCTTTTATTAGTTTTGAAAGTGGACGTTTGTGTAGGTCTTCATCTTTTTTATACTCGTACTCAAACCTAGGAGAAAAATTAAATCCCTGTTTCTTTATATTCTTATAATCCTCAACCCACAAATAAACCAATTCCATAAAAACTCTTTAAACATAATATTTTCAAATATATTACAAGAATATTATTTAAAAGTTTACATAAACATCAATGACTTATTAAGAGGTTTTTTATTTGATTCAAGATAAAAACTAGAAAAAAGTATGAATCTGCTAAAATAACAAACTATAAAAAAAGAAGGAATATCATTGAAACAATACTTAGACTTACTGCAACATATTTTAGATAATGGTATTAAAAAAGAGGATAGAACAGGTACTGGTACTACTTCTGTTTTTGGTTATCAAATGAGATTTGATTTAAGTGAAGGTTTCCCTTTAGTTACTACTAAAAAAACCCATCTAAAAGCTATTATCTCTGAGCTTTTATGGTTTATTGAGGGAAGCACAGATGAAAGAAGACTTGCTGAAATACACTTTGGAGACAAAGCAGAAAACCTAATTGATAAAAAAACTGTTTGGACTGCAAATGCAGATGCACAAGGTAAAGACTTAGGTTATACAAATACAGATACTGTAAAACAACTAGGACCTGTATATGGAGCTCAATGGAGGTCTTGGGAAGGTGCAAATGGAAAAAGAGTTGACCAATTAGCTGATATTATAAACCAAATCAAAACAAATCCAGATAGTAGAAGAATTATTCTAAACGCTTGGAATGCAGCTGAGATAGACAATATGGCACTTCCACCTTGTCATACTTTTTTCCAGTTTTATGTAGCAAATGGAAAACTATCTTGTCAACTATACCAAAGAAGTGCAGATGTATTTTTAGGAGTTCCTTTTAACATAGCTTCTTATGCTTTATTAACTATGATGATTGCACAAGTTTGTGATTTAGAGTTAGGGGATTTTGTTCATACTTTTGGAGATGCACATATCTACTCAAACCACATGGAACAAGTAAATTTACAATTAACAAGAACACCATTTAAAAAACCAACAATGAAAATCAATCCAGAGATTAAAGATATAAATGATTTCAAAATGGAAGACTTTGAACTTGTTGATTATGAGTGTCACGAACCAATAAAAGGAGTAATGGCAGTATGATAATATCTATGATTGTAGCATATGGAAAAAATTGGGAGATTGGTTTAAATAACCAAATGTTATGGCATATATCTGAGGATTTTAAAAACTTTAAACAAATAACTTCAGGTCATCATCTTTTAATGGGAAGAAAAACCTTTGAGTCTATAGGAAAACCCCTTCCAAATAGAACTTCACTTGTTTTAAGTAATAGTGGTTTTGAACATGAAGGTGTTCACACTTTTAATGATGTTCAAGAAGCTTTTAATTTTGCAAGAAAAAATGCAGAAGAGGAACTATTTATCATAGGTGGAGCAAATATCTATAATACACTTTTCCCTTATGTTGACAAAATGTATTTAACTGAAGTTGATTTTGAAGGGGAAGCGGATGCTTTTTTAGAAGAGATCGATTTTACAAACTGGGATTTAGTTGAGCAAAAAGATTATGCTGAGGTAAAAGAGGGTGAGAGTGTAAAAAGTCCAGCTTGGAAGTTTAAAGTTTGGGTAAAAAAAGATTAGTAAAAACTTTAAAAGTAAATTTTTGACATTTGCAATTAAATAGAAAAGGTAAAAATTGAGTATAGAATTGACTAATCTTGATAAGATAAATTTTAATCAACTATATATCGAGCAAAAAGAGCAGACAATTTTTAAACCAAAAAGTTCAAGTGATTGGGATAAAAAATCTGTATTTATGAATGAAAAAGTACACAATTCTATTTATAATGAAGAGTTTTTAGAACTTTTAGATCTAAAAGATATAGAAACTTTACTTGATGTAGGATGTGGAGTTGGAAACTTAAGTTTAAAACTTGCACCCAAACTAGAAAAAGTTTATGCTTTAGATTATTCTTCAAAAATGTTAGAGTTATTAGAATCTAATGCAAAGCAAAAAGGTATTGAAAATATTGATTTAGTAAATAAATCTTGGGATGATTCTTGGGATGAGATACCTTCTTGTGATTTAGTAATTGCTTCAAGGTCTTTAGAGGTTGCAGATATGAAAAAAGCTTTAACAAAATTAAACTCTAAAGCAAAGAAAAAAGTTGTTTTATCTTATAAAGTTGGTGGTTCTTTTGTTTCAGAAGAGATATTAGCTGTTCTTAACAAAGATATTATAAAAAAGCCTGATTATATCTACTTAGTTAATATTCTTTATCAAATGGGAATTAATGCAAAAGTTGATTTTATTAGAAGTGAAAACAAACAGAAAAAAATAGATTCTTTTGGAGATTTTGTAGATTCTATAACTTGGAGTATTGGAAGTTTAAATGCAGATGATATTCAAAATTTATGCACTTATTACAATGAGGTTCTTATAAAAAAAGAACCTCAAGAAGAGTATGTTTATTGGGCTATCATCTCTTGGGATAAAAGAGTTAAACACTCTTAGTTTTTTTTATTTTAAATTTTGAAGGTGAAAACTCACTAATAAATACACCTAGAAGAATAATAGCTGAGGCTAGTATCTCTACAAAAGAGATAACTTCATTTAAAATTATATTAGCTAAAATCAAAGTAAAAATAGGAATAAGATAGATAAACACAGCAGCCTTAGAAGCCTCTATTTTTGTCAAAGCATAATTATATAAACCATATCCACCTAGAGTAACTATAATACCTAAATAAAATAAAGAAGCAACAGAATTAAAAGTAAAATTCAACTCTAAATGTGTTAATTCAAAAATGAAAAATGGTAAAAAGAAAATAGCTCCTATAAAAACTTGAAAAGCAGTAATAAACAGTGCTGAAAACTCTTTTGTTAGATATCTAGCAACTATTGTATATCCTGCCCCACAAACCATAGCAAGAAATTCATAGATATTCCCTAATATTGGATTAGGTGCACTGTGTGAAGCTGTTGCTTGTGAGCTTAAAACAATAGCTCCTGTTAGAGCAATAATAGAACCTAGTATTAGTCTTTTTGTGATTTTCTCTTTTAAAAAATATCCAGCTGCTACACCTGCTATTATTGGTAAAAGTGAAGTTATCATACCCGCTTGGGAAACAGTTGTATTTTGTAAAGCTTTGGCCTCAAAAATAAAATAAAGACAAGGCTCAAAAAAAGCTAAAAGTAAAAGCAGTTGAATATTTTTTTTAGTGAAATTAAATTTCATAAAATCTTTTATAAAATATAAAAAACACATAGATGCAATAAGCATTCTAAAAAATATAACAGTAAGTGGTCCTAAATCTACCATTGCAATTTTTAAAGCAATAAAAGAACTACCCCATATAAACATTGCAATTGTAAGTAAAAACATTCCAAAATAATTCATTTTTTTCTCTTGAGTATTAAAATATAAGATTTGATTTTTTAATAAACTTTAAAACTTGTGAGAAAATGTTTTATAATGGTCTATTAAAATGGAATTATATATCTGCTTTACTAAAAATAAGCAAAAATGTAGTTTTTTATAAGAGAAAAATTCTCTTATAAAATATTTAATTGGTGAGCTAAGTCTGCTGCAATTCTTTTGTAGTTCCTAACTGCTAACAGTCTTTCTTGTCCATTTAAACCAACTTGAGCTACTTCATCTTTTGGTAAATCTAAAATATATTCAAGTTTTTCTTTTATAGCTTTTTTTGAAAATTCACAAAACCAAGCATCTTTATCTTCTTCAAAAATCTCACTGTTATTTGCATTATTTGTCATAATACAAGGTACTGCTGAAGCATAATAATCCATTATTTTAACTGGTGTTGAGGTATTAAATAGTGGAATATCAGGTAAAATTGAAACTCCTATATCTGCTTTAGCAATTAGGTTTAGTAATTCCTCTTTTGTTTTTGCATTTTGGATTTTAACTCTTTCTTTTAGATTATCAAAACTATCTATTACCTCTTTTGTATATTTAGGGTCTTTTGTAGAAATAGTTAAAGTCCAATCTTTAGTGTTAAGAGAGTCAAAAGCTTCTAAAACTGTTTCAAATTCTCTAAGCTTGTCAAGTGTCCCTGCATAAAAAAATCTTTTTTCACTCCCTTCATGTTGAATATTATCATGTAATATCTCAGGGTCAAGAGCAGGAGGACAGATATAAGTTTTTATATTTACATCTTTAAAATATTCTTCATGCATTTGTCTTGAAGTTGGAAGAAATAAATCACATTGATTTATAAGTTTTGTTTCTGAATAAGTAGCTAAAGTATTGTTTAAATCTTTAAAAAAGTTTGATTTGTTATTAGCTTTATCAGCTTGTATTTTTGCTCTTCTTTTTGGAAAAGATAGTCTATATCCAACTTTATAATCATAAGCTCTACTATTTGATAACACATCTTTTAATATCTCTGAACTATTTCTAACTACAATGTATGAATATGAACCAATATCAATATTTGCATTTTTTAGTTCTTTGATAACTTTTGTTTTAGCTGCAATAGGAAGAATAAATCTTTTTTCATCTTTTTTTTCAAATTCTGCTTTAAATTCACTAAAATACACTATGTTTACTTCGAAATGATCTTGTAAGTATTTTTCAAATAGAGGCCCAATAAAACTGTGGTCTGTATATTCATCTTGATCTGTAATATATAAAAACTTTTTCATGCATATCTCTCCTAAATTGGAATAATCAAATTATATATCTATAGCGTTGCAATAAAAAAGCATTTTATCTTTTTTTTAATATTTGACTACAAATAAGATAGCTTTTTAAAAAGTTTATTTAAGTTAGATTGGATTAATATAGAAATATTAAATAAATAAAGGAATATATTATGGCTCGTTTTACATTACCAAGAGATATTTATCATGGCGCAGGTTCATTAGAAGAATTAAAAAATTTAAAAGGTAAAAAAGCAATTTTGATTGTTGGTGGAAACTCAATGAAAAAATTTGGTTTTTTAGATAAAGCAATTTCATATTTAAAAGAAGCAGATTTAGAAGTTCAAACTATTGAAGGTATTGAACCAGATCCTGGTGTTGATACTGTTATGGATGGTGCAAAAAAAATGCTTGAGTTTGAACCAGATATTATAATCTCAATGGGTGGAGGTTCAGCAATAGATGCAGCAAAAGCGATGTGGATTTTTTATGAATATCCAGATTTTACTTTTAAAGAAGCAGTTATCCCTTTTAATCTACCTACATTAAGACAAAAAGCTATTTTTGTAGCTATCCCCTCTACAAGTGGTACAGCTACAGAAGTTACGGCTTTTTCAGTTATTACAGATTATAAAGAAAAAATCAAATACCCTATGGCAGATTTTAATATCACTCCAGACATCGCAATTGTAGATCCAAATATTGCAAAAACAATGCCACAAAAATTAGTAGCACATACAGGAATGGATGCTTTAACACATGCAACTGAAGCATATGTAGCTGCACTTCATAGCAACTTTTCAGATCCTTTAGCTTTAAAATCTCTTGAGATGATAAAAGAATCATTGATAGATTCATATAATGGAGACGAAAAAGCAAAAGAGTTGATGCATGAAGCACAATGTTTAGCAGGAATGGCTTTTTCAAATGCATTACTGGGGATTACCCACTCAATGGCTCATAAAGTTGGTGCAGTTTTTGGAATACCTCATGGTTGTGCAAATGCAATATTTTTACCTTATGTTATCTCTTATAATAGAAAAGCTTGTGAGGATAGATATGCTGATATTGCAAAATATTTGAAACTAGAAGGTGAAACTTCAAAACAGTTAGTTGATTCTTATATTGATTTTATTGATGAATTAAATAATAAATTAAATATCCCTCACTCAATGGAAGAGTATGGTATAAATAAAAATGAGTTTGAAGAGCATTTAGATTTTATTTCACATAATGCTGTACTTGATGCTTGTACAGGAGCAAATCCAAGAACTATAGATGATAAAACTATGAAAGAGTTGTTTATATGCACTTTTGAAGGTAAAAAAGTAGACTTTTAAATATTAAACTAAAATAGATTTTTCTATTTTAGTTTATTTCTCTCTTTTTAGTTTTAGTTCTGCTAAAAGTACTGCAAATATAATAAATACTGCACCTAAAATTTGTATTGATGTTAATAATTCATTTCCTACAAAATAACCATAAACACCTGCACTTACAGGTTCCATAGTAAATATAATTGCAGTTTTTGTTGGTGTTGTAAATTGTTGCATATAGGTTTGGATTAAAAAAGCATAAACAGTAGCAAAAACTGAAGTAACTATTACAGCTTTTAAAAATGCACCATCCATACTAACGTTAAATGTTACTTCATCTAATGTAAGTGAAAAAATTAGTGAATAGATTGTAACGGTTAAAAATTGAAATAAAACCAGCATAAATACATTTACTTTTTTTGAATATTTATCGGTAAAAAGAATTTGTAGTGCAAATAATGCAGAGCAAATAAGGGTTAATAATTCTCCAAAACCAAGTGTTAATTCTCCACTCATAGTTAGAAGATATAATCCTATTACAGCTACAATTGAACCAATAAAAACCATCTTTCTAACATGGTCTTTAAATATAACATAAGCAAAAAATGGAACTAAGATTACATTTAAACCAGTGATAAAAGCTACAATTGAACTTTTTGTATAGGCTAATCCAAAAGTTTGTGTAGCAAATGCAGAAAAGAGAAAAGTTCCTAAAACAAATCCATAAAATATTGTTTGTTTATTTATTTTATCGTAAAATTTATAAGCGATTATTGCCATAAGTATTGTTGCAATTAAAAATCTATAAAATAAAAAAGAATACACAGGCACAGTTTCTATAGCTTCTTGAACCATCAAGAAAGTAACTCCCCATGCAATTGCAACTGTTAAAAGTAGAAAATCTGCTCTTAACTCTAAAAGTTTTTTTCTATTCAAATTAATTCTCCTAAAAATAAAGATGAGAATTATACATTTAAGTTTATTAAATTATTAGTTTTTTAAAAATTGTATAATTGTTACACATTTATATTTTAGTTTAAATCTATTTATTATATTATAATCGTTTAGACTAAAAAAAGAGAGAGCATGGCTAGTAATATTATAAGTATGGATAAAATTGATAAGTATTTTGATGATTTTCACGTTTTAAAAGGTATCAATTTTTATGTTAAAAAAGGTGAAATCGTAGTTGTTTGTGGACCATCAGGTTCTGGTAAATCTACGCTTATTAGGTGTATTAATGGTTTAGAAGAGATTGATAGTGGAACAATAATTGTTGATAATATTGATATCAATGAGAGTAGAAAAAATCTACAAGCAATTAGAGGTGAAGTTGGAATGGTATTTCAACACTTTAATCTTTTCCCACACTTAACAATATTAGAAAATATTACATTAGCTCCAGGTTTAGTTAAAAATGTAAAAAAGGATGAAGCTAAAAAAATTGCTATGGAATTACTTGCAAAAGTAAAATTAGAGCATAAAGCTGATTCTTACCCAGGGGATTTAAGTGGGGGACAAAAACAAAGAGTTGCAATAGCTAGATCTTTGGCTATGAAACCAAAAGTTATACTTTTTGATGAACCTACATCAGCATTAGACCCAGAAACAATTGGTGATGTTCTTTCTGTTATGAAAGATTTAGCACTTGAAAATTTTACAATTGTTTGTGTAACTCATGAAATGGGGTTTGCAAAAGAGGTTGGTGATAGAATTGTTTTTATGGATCATGGAGTAATTGTGGAAGAAAACACTCCAAAAGAGTTCTTTGAAAATCCAAAAAGTCAAAGAGCAAAAGATTTTCTAAAAGAGATTTTAACACATTAATTCACATTATATAAGGAATATTTTAAATGCTTAAAAAAATTTTACTTGGATTATTAACTTTTTTTGCAATAAATAGTTTATATGCAGAAGATATAAATTTATGGAAAAAATCAACACTAAATAAAATTTTAGATAAAGGTGTTTTAAAAGTTGGTTTAGAACCAGGTTATATGCCTTTTGAAATGAAAGATAGAAAAGGTAGAATTATTGGTTATGATGTTGACATTGCAAAAGCAATGGCAAAAGCGATGGGAGTTAAACTAGAAATTGTTCCAACAGCATTTGATGGGATAATTGCTGGGTTATTAACTGGGAAATTTGATATTATCATTGCAGGAATGACAATCACACAACAAAGAAATCTTAAAATTAATTTTTCTGATCCATACCTTGTTGTTGGACAAACAGTTTTACTAAATAAAGAATTTGAACAAAAGATTAAATCTGCAAAAGATTTAGATGATAAAAAATATGTTATTACAGCAAAGCTTGGGCAAACAGGTGAAATTGTTGCTAAAAAATTCTTTAAAAATGCGAAAATAAATACTTTTGATACAGAAGCTGAAGCTGTTGCAGAGGTTTTAAATGGTAAAGCTACTGCATTTATAAATGATCAACCTTATAATGCAATTTTTGCAGATGATAAAGGTAAAGGCAAATTAGTACATTTAGATAAACCTTTAACGTATGAGCCACTTGCTTTTGCAATTAGAAAAGGCGACCCAGATTTTCTTAATTGGTTAAATAACTTTTTAAGACAAATAAAAGAAGATAAAGTTGTAAATTTACATGAAATACTTTATCAAAAATGGTTTGTTGATACTAAATGGTTAGACAAACTACAATAATTCAATCTTAAAATATAGGAGTAAAGATGAAAAAAATTATGTTGGCATTAGTTGCCTTTTTAAGTTTATCTGTTTTTGCAGATGATATCAATTTATGGAAAAAGTCTACATTAAATCAGATTTTAGAAAGAGGGGAGTTACAAGTTTGTATGGAACCTGGTTATATGCCTTTTGAAATGAAAGATAAAAAAGGTAGAATTATTGGTTATGATGTGGATTTTGCTAAAAAAATGTCAAAAGAGATGGGAGTTAAACTAAAACTTCTTCCAACAGCATGGGATGGGATTATTGCTGCATTAGTTACTGGTAAATGTGATATTATTATGTCTGGCATGACTATTACTCAACAAAGAAATTTAAAAATTAATTTTGCTAATCCTTATGTTGTTGTTGGTCAAACAATTTTAATGAAAAAAGAATTAAAAGGTAAAGTTAATACTGCAAAAGATTTAGATAAACCTGAATATACTATTGTTACTAAACTTGGTGTTACAGGTGAAGTTGCAACAAGAAAATTTTTCAAAAAAGCTAAAATTGTGACTTTTGAAACTGAAGCAGATGCAGCTGCTGAAGTATTAAATGGTAAAGCAGATGCTTTTGTTTATGACCAACCTTATAACGTATTATTTATGTCAGATAAAGGTAAAGGTAAACTTATTCACTTAGATAAGCCACTTACTTATGAACCACTTGCATGGGCAATTAGAAAAGGTGATCCAGACTTTATTAACTGGTTAAATAACTTTTTAAGACAAATGCAAGAAGATAAAGTTGTTGGATTCTCTGATGAATTATATCAAAAATGGCTAGTTGAAACAGACTGGTTAAAAAGAGTTCAATAGTTTATGGCTAGAAAAGAATCATGGACACAAAATAAAAACCTAGGGCATATTATTGCCGTAGGTTTTTACCTACTTATAGGGTATTTCTTTTATATGGCAGCTTCAAACATGAATTATGTTTGGAAGTGGAATTCTGTTCCTAAATATTTTGCTTATGAAGAGACTATTACAATAGAGGCTCCTGTAGATGGAAAACTACTGTTTGAGAATAATAAGTATATTATTGATGGTGATGAAAGAGTAGAATTAAAAAAATTAGATAGTAGTTTTTCATTTGATTATAAAGTTGGAGAACAAGTTTATGAAGGTGATTATTTAGCTACTAAAACAGAGATGAGAACAGGGCCTATATTAAATGGACTTTGGATAACTTTAAAAATCTCATTTTTTGCAGCAATTTTAACTTTTATAATTGGAGTAGTTGTCGCTTTTATGAAGCTTTCCTCGTATCAGTTTTTAAAAGATATAGCTACTGTGTATATTACAATAGTTAGAGGTACGCCTCTTCTTGTTCAGATATTCTTATTTTATTTTATTGTTGCAAATATTTTTGAATTGGATAGATTTGTAGCTGGGGTATTATCTCTTGGAATTTTCTTTGGTGCTTACATGGCAGAGATTTTAAGAGGTGCAATTCAATCAATTGATAAAGGTCAACAAGAAGCTGCAAGTTCTTTAGGAATTACAAAATTCCAAGCTATGAGATATATTATTCTGCCTCAGGCTTTTAAAAGAGCTTTACCAACTTTAGTTGGAGAGATGATTGCATTAGTAAAAGATTCATCTTTAGTTTCAGTTATTTCAATTACAGATTTAACAAAAGTTGGTAAAGAGATTGTTGCAAACACTTTTTCACCCTTTGAAACATGGATAGTAGTTGCACTTTTATATCTTACTATAACATCTACACTTAGTTTCATTGGACATAGAATAGAAAAAAGAATGGCAGAAAAAGGTGGGATGAGTTAATCTTGGAACTTTTTCAAAATTTTTTACAGCAAACTATTACTTTCTTTGCTATTATGGATCCTATAGGAGTTAGTGCAATAGCACTATCTCTTTTAAGTACTAATATTACAAAAACTCAAATTGCAATTATTGCAAAAAAAACAACTAAAACTATTTTAATAGCATTTTTTGTTGTTTTAACCACTGGAGATTTAGTTTTAAAGCTTTTTGGTATACATGAAGATTCACTAAAAGTTATGGGTGGTATTATACTTCTACTTATGGCAATTACTATGGTTAGAGGAAGTAAAACAGAGAGTAAAAAACAAGATAGTGATAAAAATGATGAAGAATTGGCAATTATTCCAATAGGTATTCCTATTGCGTTTGGTACAGGACTTTTTACTACAATAATCATTTTTAAAAATCAAGTTGAAAATAGTGTTGAACTTTTTTCTTTGGTTGTAGCTTTTTGTATAAATGCTTTGATTTTTTATTTAGTCTTAAAAAATTCTATTTATATAAAAAAATATTTAGGATTAACTGGACAAAATATTATTACTAAATTAATGGGACTTATAGTTGGTGCATTAGCAGTACAGTTTATAATCTCAGGTGTTGTACATCTTTCGCAAAGCTATTTATAATGGAATTTGATACTCTTTTAAGAGGTTTTATTATTACAATCACTTTGATTGTAGCAATAGGAGCTCAAAATGCTTATATTTTAAAACTTGGACTTTTAAGACAACATGTATTAAAAGCTGTATTGTTTTGTATTTTTTCAGATATTCTTCTAATAAGTGCAGGTGTTTTAGGTCTTGGTTTTCTTATAAAAGGGGAACAACTTTTTATAAATGGTATTGCCATATTTGGAATAGCCTTTTTGTGTTTTTATGCTTTTACTTCTTTTAAATCAGCTTTAAAAAATGAGTCTTTAAAAATTGATGATCAAATAAAGACAAATCCATTAAGACAAGTAATAACTTTACTTTTTGTGTTTACTTATCTAAATCCTCATACTTATTTGGATACAGTTCTTTTAATAGGCGGAATCGGTGCGAATATTGATGAAAATATGAAAATCTATTTTATAGTAGGTTGTTCTTTAGCTTCATCTGTTTGGTTTTTATCTTTGGGATTTGGAGCTAGACTTTTAATCCCTTTATTTAAAAAACCAATTACATGGAAAGTTTTGGATATATCAATTGGTTTTTTAATGCTTTATATAGCATATTCATTAAAAGATTTAATAATTTTATAAAAGAGTAAAAATGGTAGAAGATATAGCAGGTTTTAAAACTGTATTAGATCCATATAATGGAATAACAATAGATCACAAAGACTTACCTGATAATTTTAATTTATTTGATAAAAATTTAGATACTTTAATTGAAAAAACAAAAGATATTAGAAATCTTATTTGGATTTATATAAATATAGAAAAATCAGATTTTATATCATGTGCAACAAAAAAAGGGTTCTTTTTTCATTCTTGCGGTGAAGATTATATTTTAGTAGTAAAGAGACAAAAAAAGAATGCGATTATTCCAACAGCTGCAAATCATACTTTGGGAGTAGGTGTCGTTACAATAAATGATAAAAATGAAGTTTTAGTTATTAAAGAAAGAATCTCAAGAGTTGGCTATAAAATACCAGGTGGTCATATAGATGATAAAGAGATGATAACTACAGCAGCTTGTAGAGAGGTTTTTGAAGAAACAGGAATAAAAGTTGAATTTAAATCTGTAATCTCTTTAGGACATTTTTATCCCCATCAATTTCATAAATCAAATCTATATGTCTTATGTTTGGCTAAACCTTTAACTTATGAGATAAATATAAAAGATACTCAAGAGATAGAAGATGCTAAGTGGGTAGGTGTAGAAGAATACTTAAATGATGAGAATGTACTTGATTATTCAAAAGCTATTGTAAAAGCTGCATTAAAAGAAGAGGGCTTTATAAGAGCAAATCAAGAAACATTAACTCACATAAAAAGAGATTTTGAGCTGTTTTTTCCAAGAGATTAAAAGTAAGAAGGCAGTATAATAAATTTTTATAAAATATATAAAGGATTAATATGAAAGAAATAATATCAACACCAAAAGCTCCAGCAGCAATTGGACCATACAACCAAGGAACATCATTTGAAAAATTAGTATTTTTATCAGGACAAATTCCATTAAACCCAGAAACAATGGAAATAGTTGAGGGTGGAATCAAAGAACAAACTGCAAAAGTTATGGAAAACCTTGCTGAAGTACTAAAAGAAGCAAACTCATCTTTTGACAATGTTCTTAAAACAACTTGTTATCTATCTGATATGGATAACTTTGTAGCTTTTAATGAAGTATATGCCCAATATTTTAAAGCCGAAACAGCACCCGCAAGAGCAACTGTAGCAGTTAAAACATTACCAAAAAATGTTTTAGTTGAAGTAGATGTAATTGCATATAAAAACTAGAAGGATTCTTCTAGTTTTTAATTTATATTATACTTTGATTCAGTAACCATTTTTTCAAAAATATCCTACTATCTAAAGATAAACTTTTTTTCTCACAAAAATTATCAAAAAAGTTTAAGGCTTTTTCTACACTATTATTTAAACAATATTTAACCAATTCAACTATTTCAATATTTCCTAAAAAATAAATACCAAGGGGGTTATCTTTTGTTATAACTACCTCTTTAGGTTCTATAAATCCATCTCTTACAATGGCATAATTTTCAATCTTTATACTCTCATCTTGTATTGTATTTAAAGGATAAGTTTGTCTTTTTATCCAAAAATTTGTTTTAAATCTTTTTTCTAAAGAATAAAAATCTTTACCAACCTTTGAAAACTTTTCAAAAATATAATTTACTCTTTTTTTATAAAACTCTATTGCAATCTCTTTATTTTCTTCTCTATTTAAAATAGTATTTATCACATACGGAGCAATACTTGACATACTCAATGATTGAAAAACTCCATTCCCTGAAAGTGGGTCAATACTTGAAGCACTATCTCCAACTAATATCATTTTATCTGTAACAATTGTTTTATGTACTTTACAATAGGAATCTCTTTTTACTAAAGAGCCTTTTAATTTATGATTTTTTAAACTCCATAAATCGATACCTTGATTCTCTAAAAATGGCTTTACATCTTCAAAACTCTCTATTTTTTTTGCAAGTTCTTCATCGCAGGTAAATTGAATATATCCTCTATTTTCTCCCACATAAGCTTGCCAAACCCAACCGTTTTCTACGGTATCAATTGAAGTTTTGCTTTGACTCATACTATCTAATTCTAACTCTTGTAAAATAGAAAAACTTTTAGGTCCATGCTTATATTCACTTTTATATGGAGTAAATCTTCCTCTAGCATCTACAACAAAGTCTGCTATAAAGGTATTTTTAATATTTTCACTTTTATATTTCACACTTACTTTATCTTGAAAATCTATTTTTCCAAGAATATTTCCCCTTATAAGTGAAATATTATGTTCCTTTGCATCTTGTAACAAAGCCATATCAAAGTCATCTCTACAAACTACATATTCATAATTTACTTTACTATTCATCTCTGCCCAATTTGAGTTTCTTACAGATTGGGTATTTAATTGTGAAAAGCAGTTTTTACAATCAAGTAAAGAGAAGCCATCTTTTGTTTTTTGACTAAGTCCCTCATATGCCCTAAAGGGACGGTTTTTATATATAATTGTTACATCAAATCCTAATTTTTTTAATCCAATTGCAGTGGTAACTCCTGCTACGCCAGCACCTAATACCACGATTTTTTTAGTAGGGTTCATTTACTCTCCTTTTTTCAAACTCTTTTAAAATCTGCTCTTTTGTAAATCCTTTTTGTAAGTAAGCACAATACTCACTTGTAAACTTTGCAACTGCTACACTAGAACCTGCAACCTCTTTTTTATTTGAAAAAGGATTGGCTCCAAAAAAGAGTTTTGAAGCCTCTAAAGAAACAACTTTATCATCTTTACACATCCCTTCAGAAGTTACTTTTATAACTTTCTCATAAGAAGCTGGATATGTATGCACTTTTGAACGTCTAGGATATGAAGCAACTATTGTTACTCCTTTTTTAAGAAGTTCATTACAAACTTCTTCTATTTCTTTATAGTTTGTATTAAATCCCAGACTTAAACTTATTACATCTATTTTTTTATCAAGGAGATATTTTAAAGCATAATAAATATGCAAAGGTGTTGTCAAAAGTTTTTCATTAAATATCTGTATATCGTAGATATTTACACCCTTTTGTTTTATAATATTTGCAATAACATCCCCATGCAAAAAATTAATATTTTTTTGCTCTTTAAAAACAGGTTTTTGTTTTTCATCAAAGGAAAGAGAGAACTTTTCATAAGTTTTAAAACTACAACCGCTGTCAAGGATTGCCACATAGACTTCTTTATTCATCTTTTAACTCAACTATTTTTTTATCTTTAATTTTTAGATACTTTGCATTCTTATAACAAAAATGGTGAGAAATAATAATCTTTGTAGACTCTTTAAAGTTTTCATCAATTAAACCATCCATAACTTTTATAAAATCCTTATCCAATGAAGATGTAGGTTCATCCATAATTACTATTGAAGGTTTTTTAAGTATAACTCTTGCAATTGCCAAGCGCTGTTTTTGCCCTCCTGAAAGATTTTGCCCATCCTCACTTAAAACTGTTTGAAACCCTCTTTCTAAACTTTTAAACCAAAATAAAAGCCCTACTTTTTCCAATACATTTAAAAGCTCATCTTCATTGGCATTTTTATTGGCTATAAGTAGATTCTCTTTTAATGTTGTTGATAAAATCACGGGATTTTGCTCTACTAAAGCAATATGATTTTGTAAAGTCTCATTTTTTATCTCTTGTATATTTGTGTTATTTAATAAAATTTCACCTTGCTTTAATAAGTGTTCATTTAAAAGCAGCTCTATTAATGTAGTTTTTCCTATACCGTTTGAACCCATTAAAACAATTTTATCTTTAAAAGCGATTTTCAGGTTTAAATTTCTAAAAATATCGTAATAGTTTTCATAAGCAAAATTTACATTTTTAAACTCTATATCAATACTTTTTGGTAGTTTATCAATTATTGCTAAACTTCTATTTTGAGGTAAAATCTCATCTAATCTATTTATACTAACTTTTAATTTTGGAATATTATTTAAAATTCCCAAAACCGTATGCACAGGAGCTAAAACCATAGAAAAATAACTTAAAAAAGCTATTAACTGCCCTATTGTTATCTCACCGTTTATAACTTTTAATCCACCCAAAAATATCAAAACAACTCTTGCAGTTAAACTTATAAGCAGAGGTATTTGAGTAAAAACTATTTGAAGTTTTTGTTGAAGAAGAATTTTATTTTTATTCTCTTTTTGAAGAGAACTTAAAATATTTTTTCTATCTTTTACTGCATTGAATTTTTTTAGAAAACTTACATATCTTAAAGACTCTATTATAAAACTTCCCATTATGGAACTGCTTTGTCTAACATCTTTTGTTATATTATGCATTTTTGAATACATAGGTTTTAATAAAAAAAATTCAAGGGGAAATAAAATCAAAGCAAATATTGCCAAAGACAAATCATAAAATAGCATAATAACAACAGCACCTATTAATCCTAATAGTGCAGAAAACAGAGCAAACAAAGAATCAATTCCAAATCTTTGAAGTTCACTAATATCCCCTTCAAGTCTTGAAAGCAAATCCCCAACACGATTTTTTTGAAAAAAAAGTTTATTATTAAAAAATATCTTTTCAAAAACATCAAGTCTTAAACTATACAAAACCTTTATAGAGAGTTTTGTATAGTTATATTGTAAAAAAACAGAAAGAGCTACTCCTAAAATAGAAACAAACACAATAAGAAGAACAAAATAATAAAAGCTGTCTATATCTTTTAATATCAATGCGTTATCAATAAAATTTTGCATTAATAAAGGTTGAACAACAGCAATACCGCTTGATATCATAGAGATACCAAGAAGTATAGAAATAGCTCTTTTTTCTTTAGAAAGGTAATATTTTAAACTATCTAAAGCTCTGTTTTTTTTCATCTTATTTAACCCTAAATACCTGCATTGTACCTAAAGCGACATCTCCTTTTGGAAGTTGAATATTATTTAATTTTTTCAATGTTTTTGGATCATATACAGCAATATCATTATATGTACCGCCTAAATATATTTTGGAACCGTCAGTTGAAAAATTTATTTGATAATATGTATGATCTAACCAAACTCTTTTTAATACTTTTTGATTTTTTCTATCAAATTTTGTTAAATCAGTTAAGACACCAAATAAAATATTTGAATCATTAGGATCTGTCATACCTGTAAACATTAAATTTTCTAATGGTGCAAAATCACCTTGTTCTATTTTTCCTGTATTTAAATTAACTCTTGTAGCACCCCACACTTGTTTAGCAGTATCTTCTTTTTGTGTACTATCATCATATTTTGATGCTACATATAGTAATAACATCTCATTTGATATTTGACCAGATGGCCATAAAGCTAAGATATCGGGTACAGAATAATTAGGTCTATCCCAAAATCTTAATTTTGAAGCTATTTCAACCTTGTGTAATGCAGGGTCAATTTTATATAGATTTGGACCTGCCGCATACACTGAGCCATCTTTTGCAGTCATCATTATTGTTATTTGTCTTGGAACTTTAAAACTATCCATTGCCTCTGCATCTAATCCATCATTTGTATTAAAAGTTTTAAAGACTGAATCCATAACTTGATATCTATCTTTTAATATTTTTGTAGGATTTGAAATTGAATATAACTTTTTACCATCATTACTTAATGCTAAAGAAAAAATAGATGGAGCCCTTACTCCATCAGAAGATAATTTTGCACTAAAAAAGTTTTCACAACTATTTAAATCATAACCATAAATTGCTTGCCAAGCATCTTGTAATGCATAAACTTTTGTTCCATCAGGAGAAACAACCATAGCAGCAGTACTAAAAGTTCCCTTTAACTTACAAGTTTTATATAATTTTTCAGTTTTTCCATCTACGATATGAAGTTCATTCTTTTTACTTATAGAGACAATATAATCTCTATCTTTTTTTAATTGTTTATTGTTAACCTTATTATCTGCTATATTAGGTTCATTTATACTGCACCCACTAACTAATAATCCTAACAATACTGTTGTTATCAAATAAATTTTTTTCATATTAAAACCTCCTCTCTTATTTTTCTAATGGATATACAGAAGATAATTTTCTCCAGTCTCTACCTGCCGAAGGAGATTTTGCACTCCACTCTGGATTACTTATAATATCAGGTACTTGCGTAGGCCACCAGCATGGTTCAGAACACCCATAAAGGTCAGCTTCCATTGGTTGGCATAGACCTCCAACCCCGCCAAAGGCATCAACTTCCCATCCAGGATCAAAGGTTGATGAACAACCGACAATGCTCTGCATTGCAACAACTTCTTTTTGTTTTCCCTCTTTTATAGATTTATTTAATAAATCTGCTTTTGGATTTAAAGGTTTAAATAAGCCCATTTGTATCTCCTTTTTCTTCTTTTAAATATTTGTCAAAAAATTCTGGATTGCCGTTTCTTATTTTTGAATAAGATAATAAAGCAAAATCAATCCAGTCTCTCATAATATCGCAGTAGTGAAGTACCGCTTTTGTAGGATCGTTATATCTTATATAACTCTCATGGTAACACCCGCCTGCACACAAGTTTCTAATATGACAAGTTGAACAATCTCCGTCATTTGTATTTAATCTTTTTTCAATAAAGTTTGAAAGTTTCGGTTTATCAAGACCTGTTTGAACATCTCCAAACTGCATAAAATCACTTCCTGTAAATCTGTGGCATAAATCAAACTTTCCTTCATAACTAACCGATAAAAGTCCTACTCCTGCACCACATGGAAGCTTTTTCTTTCTTCCTGCATGAATATCTCCTATTACTCTATGTAGGTTTGAAAAACCGTTATAGTCACCTTTTAATGCTGCCTCAACATATTTCTCACCAAGTTTTTTAAACCCTTTAAAAACTTCTAAAAGCTCTTTTTCACTTAAGTTAAACACAGCATTATCACTTGCAGTTGCAGGTGCGAAGCCTACTTCACTAAAATGTAATTCATTAAATAGATGATTCCAAATTTCATCAACTTGAGTAATACCTCTTGTTAAAGTAACCCTTGCTCCAATTTGTCTCTCTTTGTACATACTTAAAAGCAATTCTACTTTTTTTCTAACCATTTCATAACTACCTGCTCCACTGTTTGTAAGTCTGGTCTTATCATGTATTGCTTTAGGACCATCTATACTAATAGTTATTCCAAACTGATATTTTTTTAAAAAAGAGATTATCTCTTTTGTTAAAAGAGTTGCATTTGTTGTAATTGTGAAATCCACATTTGCACCCCTTTGTTTAAAAAATTGTGTTGCATACATAGTTACGTCTTTTATTAGTTCAAAATTACTTAAAGGCTCACCTCCAAAAAAAGTTACATTATAAAGTTTCTGATTTGGTGCTCCTTCATAAAGATGTTTTATAGCTTGAAGTGCTGTATCAAAGCTCATATTACCACTGTTTTTCAAAGTCTCTAAATCTGCTTTATAACAGTATGTACAACTTAAGTTACAACCAGATGCTATATTTAAAATCAATGTAGTTGCAGGAAAATTTTTAACCTCTATATACTCTGTTGGCTCCTCATCTCCTATAACATTCAATTTTTCCAGCATTTGCAAGTCTTCACTATAAAAATCTTTTTTAGATAAGTTTCTATTTTCAACTTTTTTTAGTAAACTTTGTGCTTCTTTATCTAACTCATAAAGAGCACTTGAAGGTACATGAAAAAGTAGATTTTCTCCTTCATTTTTTATTATTTTATAGTTATGATTATTTACTTTAAACTCATTATCACTCATATTAATCTCCTTAATTAATTGGAGAGTTCACCCATTTTTGAACTGTTACCATTAGATGAGAATCTGCTTTTAGAGTCTCGTTTTCATCTTTATATGTTGCTATAACTTTTAGATTTCCTGCGTTATTTGTTCCAAATCTTCTTAATGGATTCGGTCCTGCAAAAGAGGGAGTAAATCTTCCGCTAAAAGAGTCCATTGTTCCTGCAAATTTAATATCTTGATCCTCTTTAGCTCTTTTATCAAAAGGAGCAACACTCCATTTTGCATCGACTTTTCCTAATGAAATATCATCATTTGTTCCTAGTTTTCCATCGTTTCCTACTAAATATCCAATTGCTTCAAAAATAGCATGCTGCTTTGGCATAACTCCGCCACCGTCACCTACTCTTGCAATAGCATAAGATGGGAATACTTTTAAAGCATCAATTTTTTTATAAACTGTTAATTCTTTATCTAATTTAATTGAACCAACCGATAAATCAACTTGTTTTGAATCATATTTAGAACTTGCCGTTACATCTAATACAATTTTGGAAGCTGTTTTTTCCAAAATTTTATTTATTTTAAGCCCTGAAGAGAGTTTTACTTTTCCGTCAAGATTATTTCCACTTATGGTAATAACTTCACTCTCACCTGCTTTAATTGATTTTGGATAAACTCCTAAAACTACACTTTTGGTATTACTGCTTTTTACCCCTTTGATATAAGAATACTCTTCTGAGTGCAGAGTTTCAAACATACTACCTTTTAACTCTTGGCTTTTAGGATTCATTTTAAATACTTGATTAAAAGCAATCCCATCTAAGTCAAGTTTTGCTCTCCATTCATAACCTGAATATACAACAGCTTCACCTGTAGCATTAAACTCTCTACCATCTAAATAATTACCTTTTAAAGTCAGTTTATAAACATCATTTGAAACTTTTTTAGCACTCATTGTTGCACTGAAATCTCCGTCACCTAATTTATGACCGTATAAACTCCATGTACCTTCATAATTTGCATCAATTTTTTCAAAATTTGTATCATTTCCAAAGCTTTTACTTAAGAGTGGAACAATTTCATCTTTTGCAATACTAAACCAATCTCTGTCTCTAGACAGAGCTTGAAACTCTAATGTAGGAAACTGACCTACATGAAAATCTACTAAGTGACTCCATTCACTAGATGTTCTTCTTTGAACACTAAACCTTGCTTCACTATGACATCTAGCACAAACTTCAGTTAACAGAGAATTTTTATGTGTTTCCTGATAATTAGGTGTCTGTTCTAAAATATATCTATATGGTTCACTCTCATTAGGATTTAAACCTTGTGTATCAGATAAATATTTTACAACTGATTTTATCTCTTCTTCAGAAAGTGATAGTCCATGATTTTTCATTCTATGGACTGTCATATACCACCCTTCAGGTGTTTTTCTCTGATCTGAAATACGACTTAATCCGATATCTGTATTTCCAACATGACATGCTATACATTTAGTGTCAATAATATTTTTGCCTGCATTAAAGTCTGTTCCATAAAGACTTGCAGAAGATATTAAGAACCCAACACTAAATTTCAACATTGAACTTAAATAAGTAGTTTTCAAACTTCTCTCCTTTTTATTTAACTAATCAAATGATTGATAAAATTATAAGAATAAAGAAAAAATATGTATAGAAAAAAAACGACATTTCTGTATATTTTTTATACAATAAACATCTCATCTTAATTTTTTCTTTTCAAAAGAATATTTTTGTAAAAAAACGACATATTTAAATATTTTTTGTTAATTAATTCATTTTATTGATTTTTTTTTACACATTAATCTCTTAAGAAATTGATTTTTAAAAGTTATACTTATAATTTCAATTATTTATTTAGGAGATAAAATGTATTCGTCAAAAATGTTCCTTCCAGATTTAAAATTAAAAGAATGGATAAAAGTATATTGGTTCCTAGAAGGGAATGGGAAAGGAAAGAATCATTTTCATAAAATTTTTATACCTGATGGATGTGCTACCATTTTTATGGTCTTTAATGGAACTATAAATTTTAGTGAAGGTAATGAATATATAGATAGTAGATTAAATAAGGGCATATATATTGTTCCTCCAATTTGTAGCTCATATAAAGTAGCAATGTCTGATGATATAAAAGTCATTGATATACAGTTAAAACCTAGTATTTTTTTTAAGTTATTTAAATTCCCTGTAATTAATTTTTCAAATAAACTATATACGTTCAATGACCTTTCTCTAAAGTTTGATAAATCAATATTGGAAAAGCTTTATGAAAAAAAAGATAATAATATAAAGCTTTATAATGAGTTAAACAATTTTTTTATTGACCTCTTTAATAAAAAAAATTTTTATGCAGATGAGATAATTTATAATATAAGTCAACTTTATAAAGTTGGTAATTTAGATAATTTTTTTTCAGAACAAAATTTATCTATTAGACAATTAGAAAGAAAAGTAAAAAATTATACAGGATTGACCCCAAAAAATATAAGTAGAATAGCTAGATTTTACTCAATTTTAGAGCAAATGAAATTCAGACAGTTTAATATTGAGTTTAGTGAATTGGCTTTTGAATATAATTTTTCAGATCAATCCCATTTTATAAGAGAGTTTAGACACTTTACTAATGATACACCAAATAGATTTGTAAAAGGTTCAAATAATTTCCCACAATTTAAAGGTTTATGTAACCTTACTAAAATAACATGATACTCTTTTTCAATTCAAACTAAACTATACTCAAAAAAAAGTATAAAAAATTAAAATATATATTAAAATTCTAATTTTTTAAACTCAATCCTACCCTTTGTTTCTCCAAATCAATACTAACAACTTTTATATTTTCAAGGTTTTGATTTATACTTAAAACTTCACTTGGATGAGAGATTCTTTTATGGCTTATTTGTGAGATATGAAGTAGGGCATCGTTTTTAAGTCCTATATCTACAAAGGCTCCAAAATCTGTTATATTTCTAACTATTCCTGAAAGGGTAAAGCCTTCTTTTAAATCCTCTATTTTAGTTATATCACTTGCAAATTTTACTTGATTGAAGTTTTCTCTTATATCAAAGCCTGGTTTTTGAAGCTCATTTATTATGTCTTCTATTTTAATTAGTGAAGTGTTTAAACTATTTGCTAACATTTGGTATTGTTGCTTTTCTACAGTTTTTATATCACAAGTTTTCTCTAATCTTTTTACTAAATCATAATCTTCAGGGTGAATAGCTGTGTTATCTAAGATAGAATCACCTTTTTTGATTCTAAGGAACCCAACACTTTGCTCATACGCTTTTGCTCCAACACCTTTCACATCAAGAAGTTGTTTTTTAGATGTAAATATTCCTAGCTTTTTTCTATGTTCAACAATATTTTTTGCTAAAGTTTCCGTAATACCAGAAACAAAAGATAAAAGTTTAAATGAAGCGGAATTTAAATCAACTCCAACTTTATTTACTAAATCTACTGTTATATTTTCAAGTTTTAAACTTAACTCTTTTTGGTTTACATCGTGTTGATATTGTCCTATTCCAAGTGATTTTGGGTCTATTTTAACTAAGGCTGCCATAGGGTCTCTTAATCTACTTGCAATTGAAATAGCACCTCTAATTGTAACATCAAGATTTGGATACTCTTGGGTTGCTATTTTTGAAGCAGAATATACACTTGCTCCTATTTCACTAACTATTGCATAGTTTATAGTAAGGTTGTTTTCTTTTATAAGATTTGAGATGAAGCTTGCAGTTTCCCTAGAAGCTGTACCATTTCCTATTGCTATTGAAGTTATCTTGTGTTTTTTAATAAGCTCCAAAACTATTTTTGATGAGGTTTTTATATCCTCTTTTGGTTTTGTTGGATAGATAACACTTGAATCCAAATACTCCCCATTTTCGTCAATCACTGCAAGCTTACAACCAGTTTTATATCCTGGGTCCATTCCTAAGATTATGTGATTAACTAGTGGTGCTGTTAAAAGTAACTCTTTTAGGTTTTTACCAAAAAGTTCAATGGCTTCTTTTGAGGCTTTCTCTTTTAGGTTTGCTATTGCTTCCCTTTTTAAGCTGGGAAGAAGTAATCTTTTTAACCCATCTTTATAGGCTTCAAAAACAAAAGTGCTAGAGGATTTTGCCCAAGTTGGGATTTTGTATTTTTTTATATTTTCTAAAATATGTTTTTCATCGATATCAACTTTTATTGATAACTCTTTTTCATTTACTGCTCTTAATATGGCTAAAACTCTGTGGGGTTTTATATATTTTATTTTCTCATTTTGCTCTACAAAACTTGTATAAACACCATCTTTTTTAAACTCTTTTGCCTCTTTTATCTCTATTATTCCCCAATTGGAAATAAGGTTTCTTAAAACCTCTTTTGATTTGAAATCATCAGCATATCTTTGGGCAATAATATCTTTTGCCCCCTGTATAGCTTCATCTATAGATTTAACATCTTTATTTGTAAAGTTTTTTGCTTTTTGTAAAACTTCATTTTCATCATATTTCATTGATTGAATAATATTTGCCAAAGGCTCTAATCCATTTTCAATCGCTTGTGAAGTTCTTGAAGATTTTTTATCTTTAAAAGGTGTGTATATATCTTCTAGGGCTTGTAAAGTTGTAGCTTCATTTAAACTTTTTTCAACTCTTTCATTTAAAAAGTTTTTCTCTTTTAGTAGTTCTAAAATCTCATTTTTTCTTTGAAGTAGTTTTTTTGAGTATGAATAAACCTCTTCAAAAACTCTTAAATCTTCATCTGTTGCACTATTTGTAAACTCTTTTCTATATCTAGCGATAAAAGGGATAGTACACCCCTCATCAAGAAGTTTGATTATGTTTTCAATAACTTTTTTTGATAGGGATGTTTTTTGTACTAATAGATTTGTAATATTAGCACTCAAGTATAATTTCCTTGAAATCACTTCTTGTATTTTCTAAAGGTTTATTACTTTTTGCTCTTACTGTGTATACAAAAGAGATTTTAGCTTTATCTGTACTGTTTTTATTTGCGTGGTGAAGTGTTTTACAATGAAATAAAACAATATCACCTTTTTCTAGATTTTGGTGAACTCTATTTTTTATAATCTCTTGATTGTATTCGTTCTCATCAACAAAGTTTGAATCCTCATCAAATGAGCTTTTTTCAAAATTGATTTTATGGGTTCCTGGAATAAACTCTAATAAACCATTGTCTAAAAACTCCTCATCTAAAGCTAACCAAACAGATACTAAATCATCATTTTGAAAATTCCAATATCTTCTATCTTGGTGCCAAAATGTTCTAGTACTTTCATGGGGTAGTTTAGTCATAATAGAGTTGTGATGGGCTAAAGTTAATACAGGAGTATCATTTAAAACTTGTTTTAACATAGGTCTTATCTCAAGATTTGTCATCCATTCTTTAAATATCTCTTCTCTATCATATACTTGTCTTAATCTTCTTACTGTTATTTTGTCCTCATTTAGACTCATATACTCTTGTTCACTCTCTATTGGAGCTTGTTTTTTCTCCAAATGGATTTTTGCTTTTTCTAAAATTTTATCACATAAATCTTTTTGGGCAAAGTTTTTTATGATTAAAAATCCATCTTCATTAAATTTGTTTACTTGTTCTTTTGTAAGTTCCATTTTTATCTCAATACCTATTAAATTTAGATCGGTATTTTACTTTAATTTTGATGTTAGGAAGGTTAAATTTAATATAGTTTTATTCAGATGAAAATATAGATTAAAAATTAAATTTTTATCTAAGTTTTTATTACATATAATCCCTTCATGCATGTAATTGATTAAAACAAATCAAAAAGGAAACTTAATGAAAAAGTTTTTATCAGTTGTAACTTTAGGTTTATTTCTATTCTCTTCAAATGCTTTTGCAGAAGATAATAAGGGATTAAATGTTGTATTAACAGCAAATGACGCACAAACTCAAATGATGGCTATGGTTTTATCTATGATGACGATAAAACAAAAAAAAGCTGTGAATATTACTTTATGTTCAAGTGCAGGTGATTTAGCTGTAAAAGGTAAAGAGAGTCCACTTCTTAAACCTAAAAATAAATCTCCAAAAATGTTGCTACAAGGTCTTATTAAAAGTGGAGCAAAAGTTGAAGTTTGTCCATTATATTTACCAAATGCTAATTTAGATAAATCTGTTTTATTAGATGGTATTACTGTTGCTAACCCACAAAATGTTGCAAAACAATTATTAAATAGTGATTTTACTACTTTAAGTTACTAAAAAATTTAAGAGGAATTTTTCCTCTTAAATTAGATTTTATAATTTTAAGCTTATTAAAATATATAATGATTTTAAAGTCTAAATTTATAATTTCAATTATTTTTAGGTATACTAAAAGAAACATCAAGGTAAATAGAAGTGTTAGAAGAAGAGTTTGAAGTAGGTAAAAAAATTAAGAGTTTAAGAGTAGCAAAAAATATGGCTGCAAAACAACTTGCAGGGGAAGCAGGTATCTCTTTTGGAATGTTATCTCAGCTTGAAAAAGGCTCAACTCAAGGTTCAGTTGAAACACTAAGAAAAATAGCAAAAGTACTAGATGTTACTTTAGCCCATCTATTTACTAATAATACTGATGAACCTACAATAAATACTTTAGAAAATATTGAAAATGAAAAATTCTATGTAGTAAGAAAAGATGAAAGAAAGAAAATCTCTTTTCCTGATCCTTTATATACTTGTGAACTTTTAGTTCCTGATTTGCAAGGAGAAATAGAGTTATTACAAGTAAATATGGAACCAAATAGAATTACGGATGATTTAATACCACATACAAAAGGTGGTGAAGAGTGTGATTATGTTCTTGAAGGAGAGATTGTAGTTACCTTAAATAACAAAGAGTTTGAACTTAAAAAAGGGGACTCAATTAGATTTAATCCTGAAATCCCCCATAAAATTGAAAACAGAAGTTCAAAAAAAGCTTCTTATCTTTCTATTATCACTCCTGTTTCTTTTTAGTTTATGGATGTACCTCTTTTAGTGCATTTGCAATTGAAGTAATAGTTCTAACTGTACATACCCCAGCATTTTCTAAAGCTGAATATTTTTCTTGTGCAGTTCCTTTTCCCCCATCAATAATTGCGCCTGCATGTCCCATTCTTTTTCCTTTTGGTGCAGTAACACCAGCTATATAAGAAACAACAGGTTTTGTAACATGGTGTTTGATAAATTCAGCAGCAGCTTCCTCTTTTGCCCCACCAATTTCACCAATCATAACGATTGCTTTTGTATCTTCATCCTCTTCAAACATTTTTAAAATATCAATAAAGTCTGAACCTGGAACAGGGTCTCCACCAATTCCCACACAAGTACTTTGTCCAAATCCTGCTAAAGTTGATTGGTTTACAGCTTCATAAGTTAAAGTACCCGATCTTGATACAATCCCAACACTTCCTGGCATATGGATTGATTCGGGCATAATACCCATTTTACATTGACCTGGAGTGATTATCCCTGGACAATTAGGTCCTATTAGTCTTGAACCATTTAAATCAACTGCTGCTTTTACATCAAGCATATCAATTGTTGGAATACCTTCTGTTATACAAACAATGGTTTCAATACCATTTTCACTAGCTTCAATAATAGCATCTTTACAAAATGGAGCTGGAACATAGATAATTGAAGCATTTGCTCCTGTTAATCTTTTTGCACATTCAACTGTGTTGTAAATTGGTAAATCTAAGTGTCTTTGACCTCGTTTACCTGGAACTACACCACTTACTACATTTGTTCCGTATGCAATTGCTCTTTTTGTATGGAAACTTGCTTGTGAACCTGTTAAACCTTGAACTAACACTTTAGTATTTTTATCAATTAAAATAGCCATTAGTTAGCTCCTTGTGTTAATTCAATAATTTTTTGTGCTGCTTTGTCTAAGTCAGCTTCTTCATAAACAGATACATCTGATTGTCTAATCAATTCTAATCCCTCTTTTGCATTTGTACCTTCAAGTCTTACTACAATTGGAATAGATAGATTCATTTTTCTTGCTGCTTCAATAATACCTGAAGCTATGATATCACATCTTACAATACCACCAAAAATATTAACTAATATTCCGTTTACCTTTTCATCTGATAAAATTATCTCAAAAGCTTCAATAACTCTTTTTTCATTTACACTCCCACCTACATCTAAAAAGTTAGCTGGCTCTCCACCATGAGTTTTGATTAAATCCATAGTTGCCATTGCTAAACCTGCACCATTTACCATACAAGCGATATTTCCATCTAAAGTAACATAGTTTAAGTCTAGTTTTTCAGCTTTTAACTCTTTTGCATCCTCTTGGGTTTCATCTCTGATTTCATTTATTTTTGCTTGTCTGTAAAGTGCTGAGTTATCTACCACAACTTTTCCATCAAGACATAAAATTGTTCCTTGTTTTGTAACAACAAGTGGGTTTACTTCTATTAATGAAAGGTCATTTTTTACAAACATTTTATAAACTTTTTGCATCAAATCAATCATTTGTGCACTTAAAGTTTTATCTAATCCTAAATCATCACAGATTTGTCTACATTGTGCAGGCATAATACCAACAACAGGATTGATAGGGTTTCTTAATATCTTTTCAGGAGTTTTTGCTGCAACCTCTTCAATCTCTACCCCACCTTCACTTGAAGTGATTATCATAATTCTTTGGGTTGTTCTATCTACAACAAATGCTAAATATATCTCATCAATAATATCGCAAGGTTGTTCAATATATATAGAGTTTACAGGTTGACCCTCTTTAGTTGTTTGGTAAGTTACAAGGTTACTTCCTAAAAGTCTTCTAACCTCTTCATTTGCTTCAGTTTTTGAATCTACTAATACAACTCCTCCAGCTTTTCCTCTTCCTCCAGCGTGAACTTGGGCTTTTATAACCCATCTGTCTCCACCAAGTTTTCTTAATATGTCATCAAGTTGTGAAGGGTGAGTTAGCAGTTTACCTTTAGTAGTTGGTATATCATATTTTCTAAATAAATTTTTTGCTTGATACTCATGTAAGTTCATAGTTTTCCTAAATTATTTAATTGTTAAGTTTTGAATAGATGCTTATACCAAAATAATAATATAAGTGGGCTTAAGTTAAGTATAAGTATTACTAATAGAAGGTAGTAAAAGAGGGGATACCTCTTTTACAAAATATTATAAAACAGGAGACTTGATAACAAGAAGTTTTTCGTTAGTCATTTCTTCCATAGAGTCGTGAATACCACCAACACCAAGACCAGAAGCCTTAGCACCACCAAATGGCATCCAGTCAACTCTAAATGCAGTGTGGTCGTTAACCATTACAGTAGTACCGTTGATTCTCTTAACAGCTCTTAAAGCTTTGTCAAGATTCTTAGTAAATACAGCAGCTTGGAAAGAAACCTCTAAAGAGTTAGCTCTGTCAATAGCCTCTTCCATGTCAGAATATGAATAAACACAAACAACAGGACCAAATACCTCTTTAGTAGAAACTAAAGCATCATCAGCAGGATTTAGTAAAACAGTAGGCTCATAACAAGAATTAGAGATTCTCTTACCACCAGTTAATACCTTAGCACCTTTTTCAACAGCTTCATTAACCCACTCTTCAACTCTGTTAACTTCATTGTTGTTAATAAGTGGACCAACTTCAGTTTTAGGATCAAGTTGATTACCAACAACTAACTTAGAAGCATAATCAGAAAGTTTAGAAGCTACTTCATCAACAATAGATTCGTGTACGTAAACTCTTTGAACAGAAACACAAACTTGACCAGCATGATAGAAACCACCTTTACCTAAATCAGGAATCATAGCATCAATGTCAGCATCAGGCTCAACAATAACAGGAGCAACCCCACCATGCTCTAATGCTACACGTGTACCATTGTTAACTTTAGAATTTAAATACCAACCAACAGCACCAGAACCAATAAAAGTTAAGAAACTAACTTTAGGAGATGTAGCTAATAATTCCCCACCAGTTCTGTCACAAACAACAGCTTGAGCCCAACCTTTAGGAAGACCAGCTTCTTCTAAGATTTCAACAAGTCTAATAGCAGACATAGGAGTTTGAGTTGCAGGTTTAATAACAACAGGACACCCAACAGCAATTGCAGGGATAACTTGGTGAATAGCTAAGTTAAAAGGGTGGTTAAAAGCAGAAATTGCAGCAACAACCCCAATAGGTTCTTTAAATGTATAAGCCATTCTATTAGCAGATGAAGCAGTATGCCCCATAGCAACCTCTTTACCTTCTAAAGAACCTAAAGCTTCAATTGCAAGCTTAACACCATTGATAGCTCTGTAAACTTCAACTTCAGAATCCATCCAAGGTTTACCACCTTCAGAAGCACAAAGTTTAGTTAATTCTTCAACTTGTGAAGACATAATTTCAGCAACTTTTTCTAAGATAGCAACTCTTTTATATTTTGGTAGATGATTTTCATGATCTAAAAAAGTTTCATGTGCTAAATCTATTGCTGCTTGTACTTCTTCATTTGTACTAAATGGAACTGTTCCTACTACGCTGTCATCATATGGTGATGTTACTTCTATTGTACTCATTTGTTTTTTTCCTTATTTAAAAATTTAATTTATATTTATTAATTAGTTTTGTGCAAAATTTTTTGCATTAAAAGATAAATCATCTGGAGATAATCTATATAGTTTCAAGTTATCTATACAATAAGCACCTTGTTTTTCATAAAATTTCATTGCTGATTTATTCCAATCTAAACATGCCCATTCTAAATATTCACACTTTTTATCAATAGAATATTTTGCAAGATATTGAAACATAATTTTCCCTAAACCTTTACCTCTTACATTATCATCTATAAAAAATGCATCAATATATAGTCCTTTTCGACCAGAAAAAGCAGAACTTTTTTGATGAAAATATGCAAAAGAGCATATCTCATTTTTATAAATACCAAAAACTGCTTCTCCCAATCCCTCTTCTAACAATCTTTTTATACGTTTTGGTGTTGCTGTTATAGCATCTTCCATTTTTTGATAACTTCCAAGTTTTTTCATGAAAGTTACAATTAATTGTGAATCTTCAGTTGTTGCCATTCTTAAACTATAATCTGTATTTTTTGTAGATATTAAATTTTCCATTTTGAATATCCTTATATTGTATTAATTTCAATATATTTATAACTTTGTTTTAAAAGAATAAAGTTTTCTTTTTAGCTATTTTGAAATGATAAAAAATAAAGATAATCCATAAAGGAAAACTATTTATATCAAATCGTATCTTAAAAATTTTTATAAAAAGTAAAGGAAAACTCCTTCACTTTTTTAGATATAATATTGGTTATTTATTGATAATCAGTTAATCTTATTACAAATACTGAACATGCAGCATGTCTCATAACACGTTCTGAAGTACTACTTATAAAGTAACTTCCAAGTCCCGGTTTTGTTGCCATCATAACAATAGCATCTGCTTTAATTCTTCTAGCCTCTTCTAGAATCTCCCTATGTGCTGAACCATCTCTAATATTAAAAGTAACTTTATCTTCAGGCAAAGAGTGTTTCTTAGCGATTTTTTTCAACTCAATAAATGCATCATGATTATAATGTTTTTCATTTTCATCATCAAGAATCGGGTAAACAGAGCCATGGGTTCTATTTTCATTAACATATAATAAAGATAATTTTCCATCTTCATTATTTAGTACTTCTAATGCACCTGCAAAAAGTTTTTCGTGATTATCTATATAATCTAAATGCAATGGTACTAAAATATTTTTAAACATTATTTATCCTTTAGATTGATTTATCAAGTATTTTTTCTACAATAGCAGAATTAACTATATTGTTTTCACCAAATTCACTAAAACCATGTTTTTTCAATAAAGGGATAACTTTTTCTTTAATCTCTTTATCATCAGTATATTTTGAGATTTTTAATTCAACACCTAATGATTTATAAAGATTTTCAATTTTATTTATCACTTCATCAGGATTTTGAGTATCCATATTAAATACATTTTTACCCATTTGAAGAAGTTTATCTCTTTTATGCTCTTTTAACACTCTTAATAGGTTAGGTTGAATAATGGCAAGTGTTCTAGCATGGTCAATTCCATAAAGTCCACTAAGTTCATGTCCAATATAGTGTGTTGCCCAATCTTGAGGTACACCTAAACAAATAAGACCATTTAAAGCTTGATTTGCCAACCACATTAAGTTTGCGTACCAAAGGTCATCTTTGTTTTCTATTGTTGAAGCTAATTTAAGTAAAGCTTTTAAAATCCCTTCACTATAATTATCTTGTGCCAACATACCATGTTTATAAGTAAGATATTGTTCACAAGTATGAATAAAAGAATCAATAAGTCCATTTACTATTTGTCTTTCATCTAAACTTTTTAATACATCAGGGTCTAAAATTGCAAACTTTGGAAAAGAGTGTTCAGATCTAAAAAATCTTTTCTCTTTTGTTTCACTTTTAGTGATAACTGAACCTGTATTTGATTCACTTCCTGTTGCAGCCAAAGTTAAAATAGCTCCGATTGGTAAAGCTTGTGTTGAAATGTGTTTACCTTCAAGTATATCCCAACCATCTCCATCATAATAATAAGAATTAGCTACATATTTTGCGCCATCAATTACAGAACCTCCACCTACAGCTAATATATAATCAACATTTTTTTCTTTTGCTAATTTTATTGCATTATCAAGATTTTCTTTTGTAGGGTTTGGTTCTACTCCACTAAATTCATACCAAGTGTATCCTTCTAAAGAGTCTACAACTTGTTGGTAAACACCATTTCTTTTTATACTTCCCCCACCATATATAAATAATACTTTGTAGTTTTTTGGAATAAATGAAGATATAGTGCTAATTTTACCTTGACCAAACTCGATTCGAGTAGGATTTAAA